>CAZZEB010000052.1:0-7420 GCA_964652495.1 uncultured Gammaproteobacteria bacterium | reverse complement strand
AAAATCCAGCACTGGATTTATCACCAATTTATATTAATTTAAGAAATCTACCCGAATGGTTGTATGCCAGTATTGGTAAAAATATGGCAGCTCTAAAATTAAATCGGCCGGCAGATTTATGTGTAGGCCTACCAAATGCTGGTTTACCATTATCAATGGCTTATTCAAAAGCTACTGGCGGCTCTGTTAAAAATTTAGAAATATTAGAGAAGGTTATGAATAAAGACCAAGCTGATTTTCGGATAAAAGCGGAGATACCAGAAGGTCGTGGTGAAACTGTAGTGATTATTGATGATGTAATTACAACTGCAGGAACTAAACTAAAGGCGGCTAAAGTTTTAAGAGCTCATGGTTTTGAAGTTCATGATATTTTAGTCGGCGTTAATCGGGCGCCAGATGATTTATCTTTACTAACCGAGGAATCCCTTCATGTCAGTTCAATCTTTGAAATAATGCCACTAATGGATTTTTATTTGGAAAAAAGTATCAAAGTTAATCATGAACGCTATAAAGCAGTTAGAAAATACGTACACTCTTAAATTATTTAAGTCCGCCCGTAACTTTAACTTTAGCTAATAGATCAATATTATCTAGAACTTTGGTGCATCCTCGGACCACAGTAGTCAATGGATCTTCAGCTACAAAAACTGGCATTTTGGTTTCATCGGAGATCCGTTTATCTAAACCTTGAACTAAAGCGCCTCCGCCTGTTAATAAAATTCCCCGCTCTAAAATATCTGATAACAACTCGGGCGGAGTTTCTTCTAATACTTGGTGAATCTCATCAATGATTTGATTAATAGTACCTGCTAAAGCTTCACGGATTTCGGAAGTTGAGACTTTGATCGATTTTGGCAAACCAGTAGATAATTCCCGGCCTCTGACAATTGATTCTTTTTCGGTTTTTTGAGGAATCGCATTTCCAAGTTCGATTTTAATATCTTCAGCAGTTCGCTCGCCGATAATTAAGCCATATCGCATCCGCATGTAGTTAATAATGTCTTGGTCCATTTCATCTCCAGCAATTCTTAAGGAGCGATTTAAAACCATGCCCCCCATTGATATAACGGCAATCTCTGTAGTTCCTCCACCGATATCAACCACTAAATTGCCTTCAGGATCTTCAATTTTTAAATCTGCACCAATCGCATCTGCCATTGGTTCTTCGATCAAATAAGCTTCTCGAGCTCCCGCAGACAAAGCTGCATCCTGAACAGCTCGGCGCTCGACTTCAGTCACCCCAGAGGGAATACCAATGACAACTCGAGGTCTAGGAATTTTCGGCCACCTGCCCGGTGTTTGATGAACTTTTTGGATAAAATGTCGTAACATCGCTTCAGTAGTATCAAAATCGGAGATAACTCCATCACGAAGCGGACGGATAGCTTCAATTGCAGCTGGTGTTCGGCCGATCATACGCTTGGCTTCGATACCAATCGCTAAAGGTTGTCTAGTTTTTTTATGAATAGCGACAACTGAAGGTTCTCTAATCACAATACCTTTACCCCGGACAGAAACAAGCGTGTTAACAGTTCCTAAATCTATTCCAATATCATGAGAAAAAAGCTGCCAAAATCGACTAAGCATACAGACTGGAGTTTAGCATAAAAATAGGAGTAGGGTATAGGAATAGTGTCATTCCTGTCACTTGTGCTGAGCACCTCAGTATATTCAGTGTAAACTTGCCGAAGCACTTGTGCTGAATTTGCCGAAACACTTGTGCTGAGTTTACCGAAGCATGATCCGGAATCTATATAAGTAATTGCTCGTGGCGTGTAGGAGGTAGCTGGGGGAAAGACATGGATTCCCGTATTCAGTTCGGCGAGGCTCACTGCAAGACACGGGAATGACAAAGCACAAAGACATACTGGCATGTGAGAGGTGGCAGGTAGTTAAAACACTCTTGAGTTTAAAATCCTGAATTTACTGCGTTTATAACTATATCCTACTCCTAACTGCACCCTAAACGCTAATTACTGTTTTCCACCCCCCACCTCCTACGTGCCATACCCCTATCATTTCAGTTATAATGCTATTCATGCAAATGATTTTGAGCGGCTGTTTCTATTTGCTATTTGCCGTTACACCATTAATTTTCACCTCTTATAACCACGAATTATTCGAATACAACAAAATGATGTTTGTGTATTTGATGACCATTTTAATTCTCGGGTCATGGGCAATAAAAATGCTCAGAGCTGGAAAGATTATATTTAGTCGAACACCTTTAGATATTCCAATACTCGGGTTTTTAATTGCCAATATCATCTCAACTATTACCTCAATTGACATGCATACTTCGATTTGGGGTTATTACACTCGTTCAAATGGTGGACTATTGTCTACTTTAGCTTATCTGAGCTTATTTTATGCATTGGTTTCAAATTTCAATACTAGTCAAATTTGGAGATTTATTCAGGCTAGTTTATTCGGTGGATTATTAGTGGCTTTGTATGCCATTCCAGAGCATTTTGGTGTCTCCCCTTCTTGTGTAGTTATTTATGGTCAGTTCAATGTTTCGTGCTGGGTTCAAGATGTTCAGGCCAGAGTATTTGCAACGTTTGGCCAACCAAATTGGTTAGCTGCATATTTTGGAATGTTAATTTTCCCCGTAATTAGCTTATATCTAACTGCTAAAGATAATTGGTCCAGAATCTATTACTACATTTTAATTTTAACTTACTATTTAGCATTCACTTTTACTTTCTCACGGGGTGGCATGTTAGGAGTTGTCGGTGGAATCGCTGTTATGTTAATTGGAATTGCTGGTTTGATTAAATTTAGAAAAATAGCTTTACCCAAAACAGAATCATCATCAGGATTAATAAAAGCCGGTTTAACTGTAATGGGAGTTTTGTTAGTAGTTAACTTAGTTTTTGGTTCAGCGTGGACTCGATTTAAATTAATCGCCGAAGCACCACAATTACCTGTATCCACAGCAGCAGCTACAACACAACTAGAAACAGGCGGAACAGAGTCAGGTCAAATCCGTCTAATTGTTTGGAAAGGTGCTTGGGAGATCTTTAAGCACTATCCACTATTCGGATCTGGCGTAGAAACTTTTGCTTATGCTTATTATCAATTTAGACCAGTTGAACATAACTTAGTCTCAGAATGGGATTTTCTTTATAACAAAGCGCATAACGAATACCTCAATTATTTAGCTACTACTGGATTAGTTGGTTTTGTAACTTATATGGCGATTATAGCTATGTTTGGAAAGGTGATTTGGAATCATTTTAGAAATATGTCGAAAGCTCCTGTTGAAGACCATCATCACTCGATTAATTTAATGATAATTGGTTTGATAGCTGCTTATGTTAGTTATTTGATTCAGAATATTTTTGGGTTCTCTGTAGTGATGATTGCATTACTTTTCTATCTAATTCCGGCAATGGTAATAGTTTTAACTGGCCAAACAAGACCTATCAAATTTGGTAAAGAGTTTAAGACCTCTAAAATATTTAAAAGGATCCTCTATCTAGTAGTAACAATCTTTGTGGCTTGGTTAGTCTTTTATGGATTATTAACATTAGTCCGACTTTGGCTGGCAGATACTAATTATGCAAAAGGCTCCAATTATTCGGATTCAGGCAATCCAGGAAAAGGCTACAATCTGATTTTTAACGCCACAGAGCTCAATCCAAGAGAACCTTTGTATCAAATCGATTTGGGCTATAATGCTGCTTCTGCAGCAGTGGTTTCACAGCAAGAAGATGCTAGTTTATCCGCAACTTTAAAACAAATTGCGATAACTGAAACAGAAGACGTTTTAACTAAACATCCTAAAAATATTTCTCATTACCGAACTGCAATCAGAACTTACTATGATCTATCAAGTATTGATCCCGAGTATAACCAAAAATTAGTCGACATCTTTGATCAAGCAATTAGTTTGGCGCCAACTGATGCTAAACTGCTTTATAACAAAGGATTAATTTTAGGTCAATTACAACGAATTCCTGAAGCAATTGAGACTTTAAAGAGATCAGTAGAATTAAAACCAAATTATCGAGATGCTCAATATACCTTGGGAATTTTACTAAAAGAAGTCGGTGAAGACCAAGCAGCTTTAGACCAGATGGAGATCGTTTTGAAGTTAATTCCTAATGATGTGGAAGCCATTGAAAAGATTGCTGAGTGGAAAAAATAATTTTCTCCAAAATTTTTTATGAAAAAAATCGCCTCAATTATTGATGATGTTAAGCACAAAAATCGCCCTAAGAATCTGAGTACAGAGTTTCAGGTTTATGGTGTATATTTATGTGAATCTCTGGGTGATACCGATCATTATTCGCTCTATATGAAACTCGCTAAAGTAACTCCTCGGTTTTTACTGGAGGAAGCGTTATCCTTTGTTAAGGGCTACAACGCGGCTAAAAACAAACCCAGAGTCTTTATGTGGAAACTGAAACAACTAAAAATAGAAGCAGCTAAAGGTTGATATTTGTGCCTAACGAGCAATTTTGTTAAAATTGACTTCATGAAAGTAGTTCAAGCCCCTGATGATCGATTAAGAATTAAATGTAAGCCTATTAAAAAGGTGACTCCTGAGTTACTCCAAACCATAAAAGAGATGGTTAAGTTAACCAAGACTTTTGTTGACCCTGAAGGGGTTGGATTGGCTGCAACTCAGATTGGTAATGATCAACAATATTTTGTAGCCAAGATGGATGGTGAGAAATTTAAACCATTTTTTAATCCAAAAATCTTGAAATATTCAAAACAAGTTAAATTGTATTTTGAAGGCTGTTTGTCCTTGCCTGATTATTACGGCGAAATTAACCGATCAACATGGATTGATGTCGTGTATATGGATCAAAATGGGAAAAAAGTTGAGGAGAGGTTAAAGGGAGTTCCAGCTTGGATTTTTCAACATGAATTTGATCATATTAATGGTAAATTATTTGTAGACCATGTTTTAGAACAAAAAGCTCGATTTTTCCGAGTAACTGGGCAAGATCAAGCTGGTAATGAAATTTTTGAAGAGTTAAAACTGGTTGACTAATTTATCATGAAACCATCATTTATTTTTTGGGGAACCCCTGAATTTGCCGCTAATATTCTTCAACAATTAATCGATTCAGAAAAGTTTAAGATTCTTGCTGTTGTAACCCAACCTGATCGTCCTGTAGGTAGACATCAAATATTGACCCCATCTGCAGTTTCAGTAATTGCAGAAAAACATCAAATCCAAATATTAAAACCAACAAAATTAAATCAAGAATTTATTGACCAGGTTAAAAGTTTCGGCCAAGTAGATTTGTTTATCGTTACCGCTTATGGAAAAATTATTTCTCAATCCGTTTTAGATATTCCAAAATTTGGGGCAATTAATGTCCATCCATCACTATTACCAAAATACCGAGGGGCTTCACCGATCCAAAATGCCCTATTAAATGGCGATTCAGAAACTGGAGTTTCGATTATGCTGATGGATCACTTAATGGACCATGGACCTGTATTAAATACAAAGAAATTTAGCTTGTCGCATAAATATAATTATGAGATATTGAGTAAAGAATTATCTAAGGTCAGTGGAGAGCTTTTAATCAATACTATCGATGGTTTTTTGAATAAAAAAATAGAACCACAACCTCAAAAAGAAGACTTAGCAACTTTTTGCCAAACAATAACTAAAGAAGATGGCTACTTTGATATTGATAATCCTCCAACAGCTGAAAAACTAGATCAGATGATTAGAGCCTATTATCCTTGGCCCACAGCGTGGACTAAGTGGCAGGGAAAAATTGTTAAATTTTATCCTGAGCAACAAGTTCAAATGGAGGGTAAGAAAATCGTTAACTGGTCTGAATTTTTAAGAGGCTATCCAGATTTTCCACTAAAATCATTTATGCTTTAGAATTTCGGCGATTTGTCTCCACATCAACGATTCGTCAGGTTGACCATTACTGGCTGTTGGTCGATATTTAGGCGGTTCTATTCCTCCACCTTGATTTGTTTTGACTGGAGTCTCTTTTGGCGGCATGACAATGCGAGTGGCAGATCTTTCAAATAAATCTTTCATGATAAATTAAGCTTGAGTAACAGGAGTTTCAGCAGCTTTTACAACTTCTGGTTCAAAAGTATATAGAGATTTTACTAAACGCAAACATTTAGTACAGAATTTTTTACCTTTAAAGACGTGAAAGTTTGGTTTTTGAGTTCTTTTTGAGATTTGCGCACGTAGTGGCCACTCAGATGCACCTGAGCTACCTTTCTTGTGTCTTGACCATGTAATTCGATGTGGACGCTTTCCACAATTAACGCACATTAACATAACTGAAGGATTATAACAGAATATTAGCCTCATCGTCTAGCCGGAAAAAGATTGAATGGTTTGACACATTATTTTTATAATTTATAATCAGCTAATGGATCCAGTAATTCTCTCTGCAGCAATCGTAATTTTATTATTTTCTGTAATTGTTCATGAAGTAATGCATGGTTATGCTGCTTTAAGATTTGGTGATAGAACTGCTGAAAATGCCGGTCGATTAACGCTTAACCCTATTCCTCACATCGACCCAATTGGAACCGTTTTAGTGCCATTATCGCTGTTCATTTTAGGTAACGCTTTAGGAACTGGTGGCATTTTATTTGGTTGGGCCAAACCGGTGCCAGTTAATCCATTAAATTTTAGTAATATTCGTAAGGGGGAATTAGTTGTTTCAGCAGCGGGAATTTTAGCTAATTTAGGACTAGCTTTAGTTGCATCGATATTGATGCGATTATTCTTTAATTTCGAGAACCCACAACTTAGCATGATTCTGTATAGTGCCTTAAGTATTAATGTCTCCTTAGCGGTATTTAATTTATTACCGATTCCACCTTTAGATGGATCAAAAATCGTAATGTCATTATTGCCATATGAACAAGCTCGAAGCTTTCAAAAGGTAGAACAATATGGTCCATTAATTTTATTAGGCTTACTAATGATCCCAGGATTAAAGGAGATTTTCAGCTCATTTATCGGTATAGTGACGGGAATTATTAAGGCAATTTTATTAATCGGTTTCTAACTAAACTATTACTAAATATTCGGTATAGCTTCGGTTTTTTCTCTTGACAGTTGTCCTCTATTTTGTTAATCTAAATGAGTACTGAAAAGTACAAAGTAGATGAATTATTTAGCATTAAGGCTAAATAATTTTGCCTGCTGGTTCGTTACTTTTGAGGAAGAATTTTCCTTCACATAGTTTTCAACCCACGGGTTCTCGAAGTTTCTGACAGCCTTGGCTGAAAGAACAGAGTTCCCACCTAAGTTTTAGGGGGAGAAACCTCAAAATACGGCCGGGAGGCAGTTATTATCTGTCCGATGGTTAGTAAATCCACTCGCTTATAGCGTGTGGATTTTTTTATATTAAAAAGATAGAATACGTAAGGTGCCCCTTTAGCTCAATGGTAGAGCGACGGTTTT
>CAZZEB010000051.1:0-7439 GCA_964652495.1 uncultured Gammaproteobacteria bacterium | reverse complement strand
GCAAATGCTCGATCAAATCGTGAATTTAAGAGCTTTTCAGCTAAATTAGCAGCTGAATTATTAGCAGCAGCTAATAATGAAGGTTCAGCAATCAAACGACGAGATGACGTCCAAAAGATGGCTGATGCTAACAAAGCATTTTCTCACTTCCGCTGGTAATGTCTTCTTTAGAATTACGTACAGGTGTTCACACTATTTCTCACAGTAATAAATTGATGAATTATTTTGTGGAACCGATTTTAGATGACCCCATTCAGATTCCCAATTTACCGTATTTTCATAATCTTGGTTTTGATAGTGTTAATGGCATATTAACTAATCAAAGAGAGATCTGGTGGTCAAGATTTACTGGGGATTCAGCTAGATCACATACCTTTTTAGCAGAGGCTGCTAATGTGGAGGAAATTGGTTATTTAGGTCAATTTGAAATTCACAGAGGGGGAAGAGGTCTGACTTATTATCAAGTATATGCTTATACTATTGAAGATATTGAAGCAATACTTGATTTCTCGTTTAAAAGATCTGACTATCATCCAGACTGTGCAATAGAATTTGCTCTTACTCCTAGAGTATAATAAACATATGAATTTTCGAGGATGGATTGCTTTATTTTTGGTGCTAATGCTAGTAGGGATAGGTGTTTATACCTATTTATTTAATTTCAACCAACCTTTATCAGAACCTAAGACTCAGTTTAATTTATCTACTCCGGCGGTAGTTAAAGAAATTCAACAGCTACAAAATTTGGAGACCGCTTCGTATACTGTTGAAAAGATTATTGAGGCAGGTAAAGAAGGTAATGTCTTTCAGGATATTTTATATGGAGATCGTATTTTGTTAATTGCTTATGGACGAGTTGTAGCTGGATTCGATTTATCTCAGATAACTGAAAAAGATGTTGTAGTGAATGGTCAGATTCTAAATATCAATCTTCCAGAACCGAAAATTTTATCAACTCAATTAGATAATGAAAAAACTCGAGTTTATGATCGTCAGAGTGGTTTTTTGACTCGAGGCGACAAAGATTTAGAAACTCAGGCTAGGCAACAAGCGGAGATTTCAATTCGTCAGGCAGCTTGTGAGTCCGGTTTACTAACTACAGCTGCTCAGAATGGCCAAAAACAATTAAAGGTTTTATTCTCTAGTGTTGGATTTGCCACAGTAAATATTCAAGTCCCAGAAGCTACGTGTAATTAATTTATATTTGTATGTTAAGTTTATATTATTTTTAGCTAATCAAGAAAATGTCTAAATCTCTAGAAGCTCCTGCCCTGTACAATTTTGACCGTTTAAAAACACTGAAGCTAACTCCACCACTAGCAGAATCGGGAAAATCAGCTGAGCGTTCAATATGGTTGGCTGTAAACGAAGTTTTAAGTCAGAATCCCCGTTATCCATCAAATCATAAAGTGACAAATTATGTCCAAGAGAGATTAGACTTTTTAAGCGATAGAGCAAGTATTCAGGTTGTTGTTTTAGCTGATCCAATATTTAATGCGATGGCTGTTCCTGGTTATGTATTCATTTATGATGGTTTATTGAAAAATATGGAGAATCAAGAAGAATTAGATGCTGTGCTAGCTCATGAGCTAACTCATTTAACTAGAATGCATCATTTTGATAAACATACTTCACATTATGACGCTAGGAACAGTATTGTGGCTAATGTAGGAAACCAACGGGGTCACGAGATAGAAGCGGATATTATAGGGGCAGAATTATTAGATAAAAAAGGAATTAACCCCTTAGGAATGGTGACACTTTTAAAGAAAATGAATACAAGCCACATATTAGACAAAAAAGATCTTCCTTGGTATAGGAAAGTTGATTTAATACATGGTGCTTCAGTCGACCGTCAGCTTAATCTAGAAGAATTAGCCAGAGTGATTGATGTTAGAAATTTATCGAATAAAACTACCACATTTGGTTTATTAGAAGATGATTTTTTTGCAGATCATTTACAAGCGATTGATCAACAACCTCAAGAGACTTTACTAGAACAAATGCATTTGATTCATATAAAGTTAGAGGAATGGCAAGAAAAGTATTCGAATGATCAAAATAATCAGGAAGCTATAAATAGTTACCAGCAATTATTTAATCAGCAGATTGAAATCATAGAGCAAAGCAATCTTCAATTTAATAAAGAACAAAGTAAGTTAGCGGCAAGTCTTATCTTTAAAGAACATAGTCGAGGATTGATTAATAATACAGTAGATGTAAATTTACCGATAAACGATTTAATCAATGTAATTAAAAACCCAATTTTTATAAATTTAGGTGTAGATTTATTAGAGGCAGAGGTTATAAGTCATGTTAGGGTATGGTTGGGGAAAAATATTAGTGAAAATGCGAATGATGCATTGTCCGAGATAATTAGGGTTTGCGATTTATTACCAGAACAATATCAGAAAATTGGTTTTATTATTGATGTGACTGAGATTCTGCTAGACCGCGGGTTGGTTGAAAGAAAAAATCTTCCAATAATAATAGATTTATTTAAAGATAAGCAATTTGATATTGACGAATGGTATCTACAATACATTGGTACTGATGAAATTAAAAATATGGCATTTAATACATATGGTAGATTTGATCGGCACAATGAAGATACTAATATAGGCAAAAATAGAGGTTATAAAGCTACTAATTTTTTATTGAAAGAAATCCATAGTGAAATTGAGACGATTCGGGCAAATAAGTTAATGACTGCTAGTACTTTTGAAGACTTTTTAGAGATTGGTTTATCTTTGGCTGATATTTTAACCATAGAAGATCCCATAAAAATGATACGCGAAAATAAAGTGATTGATACTTTTATTAAAGGAATACAAAGTGTTGATCTAAATGTTTTTATTAAAACCGCAAGTCAGTATTTAGATAAAATAACAAATCCTGGACGAAAAGATTCTTTACAAAGAATATTGAGAAATATCTTACTTGAAGCTAGCGGAGACTTCTTTGCCTGGGATAAAGAAAGTAATTATAAATATGATACTCAACCTAAATGGATGAGATTATCATTGGAGCAATTTTGCGATGTATTCGGAGTTCTATCTGACAAACCACTATTATTAGATTTGATTAATGAGTTTTATTTTAGATCAGATAAAATAACAGAATTAAATAAACCGGAATTAATAGATCAGTCTGTAAGCTCTATTATGGCAACTTACGATCGGTTACGTTCAATGGGTGTTTCGACAAAGGAGAGTATTGACCGAAACGATTTCAAACAATTACCTCAGTTAATGCATTGGGCAAAGCTTATATATTTTGATGAAGATGTGTCTGAAAAATCTCTGGTTAAGCTATTAAAAACTCTGCCAGTTGTAGGATCACATATCCATCAATTTGAATTAAAAAGTGGATATATAGATGAAGAGAAAATAGATATTATAGAAGAGTTAATTGATAAGGAAAAATATATTGTTGAGTGGAATAAAATTACAAAAAAAGTATTTGATGGATATTTAGCTAATCCTAATCGAGAAATGACCGAGCAGCTAATGGCGGTAATTGCTATGTCTCCTGAATCATCAATTTTAACAAATGTTCTACCGGAAATAGTTAACCGAATGATGAAATTTGGAGATTTTAATCAGAATTTTAAATTAATTTTTAAAACATATGGACATCTACCTAGGTTGATATTTACGAAAGCACTGGATTCACTTATTGAATTGCAAGCTAAAAGTTTTAGAGATTTAGCGATGGTTGATTTAGAGGTGGAGAATGATATTGGGAGTTTTGTAAATAATGATGCTTTGATCGGTAATTTATCTTTATTTGATGTTCTATTGGATGCAGGGCGAGCCTTTGAAGGACTAAACGTTTCAGTGGGATCTCAGGAGAAAGAGTATTTAGGACTAGAACCTTCAAAGTTATTAACGGCTATGTTGTCTACTGCGGATAGTGATATCCAATTGCGAGCAATATTGTTTAATCGTTGGTGGAATTATAATCGTCATTATTTAGCGTCAGCTAACAGATTTTTTAAAATTGAAGATATCAAAATATGGAGATATCCACATAAGGCAGCTCATGCGGCGCATTGGGTAAAGGAATTACCTCCGGCCGGTAGTGGGTATAAAACGTTTAAAGATATAGTAGCTGATTTTTATGGTATGAATCAGGGTATGCGATATGGTTTAATGCGGAAAGTTTTGGTTGGTGATAAAGGTGTATTGTCTTCTGATTCTTCGAAAACAGAACTGATGAATCAATTTATTAGCAGCAGATTGGAATCAAGTAGTAGCGGAGCAGAGATGGTTAAACAGTTTATTAGTTCATTGATGGAAGTTGGAGCAGGAGATGAGTTAAGTTTATTACTCGGACCAGTGATGTTAGATCTAATTTTGCAGCCTCCTAAAAATCCTTATCCATATCGAAGTTTAGCCGTTTATACAGCTAATAAAATCTTAAAAGATCTAGCTAAGCCAACAGAGTATGATTCAAAGTTATTGGTAGATAAAATTAGTAATTTAATGTTAGGTGGGACAAATGTTGCTGTTGATACAAATAGTGATTTAGTAACCAGGTTGATTAGTGAATTTTCCGTAACACCACAGAGTTCGTTTGAAGCTAAAATGACACCTTGGCAATTAGCGCTGACGGTGGGAGAAAAAGCTGGAGCAGTTGGCACGAGAATGTTACAGCTCACTGGACAATATTTTGATGTTCCTGCTGAAGTTGAAGATCGCTTGCTTAGTAGTTATGATTCCGTCCGGGGGCAGTCAAAACTTCAGGCATATCGAGTCATAGTTAGAGAAGCTCAATTGAGTCATAAAATTCAAGAAATAATTAATTCAGTTGCGACTTTTGATACCAGAATTGGAGGAGGATCTTTGATGACTGTATACAAATTAGAAATGTATGATGGCTCGCAAAAAGTTTTGGGTGTACGTAACCCGAATGTTTCATATAATGTTGGAAAATTGATGGATTTAGTAAAAAGAGTTATTAATTCTTCTTCACAATCTAATCCTGAAGATCAAGATTTAGCTTTAATTGAGGTATTGGCTGGCGATGTAGAAAAGTGGATTAATGATGAATTGGATGATCCAGACTTTGAATTAAAAGATCAACAATTTAGGCAACAAAACGATAGTCGATATGGAAGTTTTAATGGAGCAAGTCAATATCAACTTTTAGTCCCAGATATTATTCCAACCGGTAGTCGTTGGGTAAGATGTGAAGATTATGTTGCAGGGATGAATTTAACTCAGTTAAAGATTAGTGAGGAGCTAGTTACGGATATTGATTCAGGAGTTATTTCTAAGAAAGACTATCAGGAAGTAACTAAATTATTAGTTAAAAATTATATATATCAGATCTCTACCACTGGTCTAGTGCATTCAGATATTCATCCGGGTAATTTTAGAATTACCTCTGATAATAAATCAGTAGCAGTTTTTGATCGCTATAACTTGATTAAACTTGATGAGACCGATCAACAATTGATTCAGCAATTAATAGGGAGTTTTATGATGGGTGGGATAGAGAGGGCAAGAAATGCTTTTATAGAATACTTATATAAGTTACCTGAGAATAATGAAGTTACGCAGGTTAGTAGTGAAGAAGTTAAGCAAAAGTTAAACGCTTTAGATAATGAAGTTGCATTAGAAGATATGTTAGTGGACTCTATTATTTTGCTAAAACGTCATGGAATCAAAGTACCATTAAAAATTGCTTTAATAGGAAAAAATCTACAAGTTTTAAACAGCATGTCTAAACAAGCTGGATTTGGTAATTTACTTGAAGCTTATATGTTTTAAAAAGATTAGGCGATTTAATAAGAAAATTGGTGTTTGATTTTCTCGATTAAGTTATTGTTGCGAACAGTAGTAGCTGGTTTGTCTTTTACTATAACTGTTTCTCTAACTGGGACTGTTTTTTCTTCTGTTTGATCAATGGCTTTTAATCTAGCATTTTCTACTTCTAAGTTGTGAATCTGTTGTTTTAATGATTCTAGTTCAGAATCTTTTTGATGGATCTTATTTTCTCTTCCTCTGATACTGAAAAATGCAGCTAAATTGTCTGCAATATTAAAAATCCAGGCAATGGCTAGTCCGGCTAAAAGTGCCCCAGTAGCGACTAAATATAGAGGGACATTAGGAATTACGTAGTTGGCGATCTGAAGAGTAACACCGGTGGTGTTTTGAATGGCGAAGAAGGTGAATCCTAAGCCAAAGATGATTGCTGCGAGTAATACTGTCATAAAATCAGTCTACTGTTGGTCAGTAAAAATATAACGAAAATAAAGTAAATTTTTTGAAAGAAATGCTTAGTTGGGTTTCTTTTCTAAAGAAAAAATATTTTGAGAGAGTTTGAGATAAAACTTTAATGATCAGATGTATCGGTCAGACAACACTGTGCTCAAATCCTTGACCGGTTTTTTTTCGTTCAGCCATAAGAAGATATTATAACGCTAAAAATCCTAATGAATAATTGACTTTATGGCTAGAATCAGATAAGATGAGTCCGATAAATCAAACGTGCCTCCCCAAAAAAAAGGGAGGTTGTTTTTTTCTAGTAGGCTAAAAAATGGCAGATAAAAGTTTAACAGCTCAAAAATTAAAGATGTGGAATGACAAGTTAGCTCAACTTGAAGTTCGTTATGAAGAAATTATGGTGCGACGTTCTGAAGCAATGGCAATGGGTGATTTACGAGAGAATGCTGCATTTCAAATGGCTGATGAAGATGCTAGTGCAATGGGTGTTCAGATTGACGAAGTTAAGAAAATTATTAGTAAACTAGAGAGAGGAGAAGAATCATAGATAGAAGGTAGTTTAACTATTTTCTAGATGCTATTTTCTTTTTATTAAACAATGGCAGTTGCAACTAAAACAAAACGAGATTTTCCATTAGATCGAATCCGAAATATGGGTATTATTGCCCACATTGATGCTGGAAAAACTACAACTACTGAACGAATTCTTTTCTATACTGGTCGAACTTATAAAATCGGTGATATTGATGATGGGAATACTACTACCGACTGGATGGAACAAGAAAAAGAACGAGGTATTACCATCGTTTCTGCGGCGATTACTACTTTCTGGATACCAAAATCAGGTCCATATGCTGATCAAGAAACACGAATTAACTTAATTGATACTCCAGGGCACGTTGATTTTACAGTTGAAGTAGAGCGATCACTCCGAGTTTTGGATGGGGCAGTTATCGTATTGGATTCCGCAAATGGTGTTCAGTCACAGACAGAAACAGTTTGGCGACAAGCTGATAAATATGGTGTGCCTTTAATTGCTTTCTCAAACAAAATGGATGTAGTTGGTGCTGATTTCTTAGCAACTATTGAATCAGCTCGAGATCGTTTAGGTGCTAATGCGATCGCTTACAACTTACCAATTGGTTCTGAAAATAGCTTTAAAGGAATTGTTGATTTGTTAACTGAGAAAGCTTTAGTTTGGCAAGG
>CAZZEB010000050.1:7308-7525 GCA_964652495.1 uncultured Gammaproteobacteria bacterium | reverse complement strand
CACCTCGCCTCCATATTTAGTCATAATCATCTCAGCCGAGCCTTTCAGCGACTTCGCTTTATTATTATGGAAATTAACCCGTCTAATCAGCAGATCAATATCTTCTATCGAAGCCTCTGCCATTGACTCTGTAGTCGGAAATTTTTTAAACAACTCCGGGGTGACTGTATTAACAATCTTATCCGTAGACTGAGCCGATAAAATTGTAGCCACTAAT
>CAZZEB010000050.1:0-7298 GCA_964652495.1 uncultured Gammaproteobacteria bacterium | reverse complement strand
ATTTTTCTTTCATTTCCAATAATTCTTTTTTCATAACCTCTTTAACTTTTTCTTGCTTCATCATCGTATATTCAAAGTCCTATAACTATCATATTGCGCTTTTATTATCATCAGTATACAATATATATAGTGCGTAACCTATTCAGATAGTTTCTAGATGTTCTAGTTAACGGTTCTTGTTGGTATAGCATCTAGAAAAGGTGGTGAGTTCCCATAACTAAATTATTCGTAGGATCCCTTCCATGGGCTACAGACGACAACGCTCTTGGCGAAGCTTTTTCTCAATATGGTGAAGTCTTAAGTGCAAAAGTGCTTAAAGATCGAGAAACAGGCCGAAGTCGAGGTTTTGGTTTCGTAGAAATGTCAAATGATGCAGATGCTCAAAAAGCAGTTGAAGCATTAAATGGTTCAGATCTAGATGGCCGAAAGATCGTTGTTAATGTCGCTCGACCACGGGAGAATTAACCCTAAGCAGCAGCTGGTACTTCATTTGATATCAAGCGTAACAATCGGTTAGTTGGTGTATCTTCTGATCCATCAACAAAATAAACATAATGACCGACGTTTTGCTTTGAAATTACTGAGAGATCAGCTGCTGTTTTTTGATCTACTTCGCCGAAAGGCAATCTACCATGTTCTGTTTGAACTAAATAAGCTTCTCCTGTTTGAAAAGATTTGACTTTCTTTTGACCAATTACCAATTGTTGATCACCTTGCCGTAACTCCCATTCAAACTGACAAGCTTCATCTTTAGTTTCAAATCGTCGAAAACTGGCTTTCCATTGCCCAAATCTCCAATCAGTAATATCCACTCCAGCATCTTTATCTCGATAATACTTACCTACCACCATATCGAGATCTTTATCATTCATTGTTCTCAACATTTGAGCGTCAATTTGCTTACCATAAAGAGGTCTGACAATCGCTACCAACATCTGATCTCTACCCTGATTAACAGGATGAGAATAAACTCGTTGCGTCATCATCGCCCGTAATTTCAAAAAACGACCTAATCTATGATGATCAGAAAAATAAACTTCGCCTGTTGGGCAATCGATCCCTATCTCTTTATATATATCACCAACATTCGGATCTTCATTAATAATATCGTCAAAGTCAGTGTAATAAGGATCGTGGGGATGATACATTTGCCATTCTCGTGTGATTAATCGATGTGGCTGTCTGGCAGAAGCGCCTAAATTAAATAAATCTTTCATGGTATAACTCAATCGATCAGCCTTATCTAAAACATCACCAACAATCCCTTCATTATGAATCGCTCGATCGATTTCTTTTGGGCACAAATTATTATCTTTCAAAAATTGCCAATCTTTTTCAGTCGCTACATCTTTCCAATGATCTTCTTCACTCAATGCATCTGGCTCAAGTAATTTCATGGCATCACCACCAGCGGGCATCGCCGTATCATGAATCATTCCTGCGACAATTCCGGTGAGAATTTGTTGCTCAGGCAAATTAGCCCCTCTTAGAACCGCTTCATTAATAGCCGCTGTGACCAGCATATGATCAAATCGATCGTGTTTAAAAGTCGTAAAGTATTTATCATCCAAATTTGAACCAAGAGCAGATAAATAACCCAGTTGTTTTAATTCACTGGTTCGCCAGACATTAAAATGTCTCGCTGTTTGAGAATATATACTACCCTCTTTGACAAAAGCTCTTAATCCCGAATACGGTAAAAAGAAGATAAAATCAGCCTCGTTACTTATACGTCTGGTCTGTTCTTGAACTTCTGGATTAAGTATATCTTGGGGTTTTGGAGCGGGTATAAAAGTCTCAAATATCACACTTCGATGCTAACATAAGAATCATTTAAATTGAATACGAAAAGAGGCTTTAAAATTTCTAGTCGATTCTGATACAATAGCTCACTAGTGCTACTAATTAATTGTTTTAGATTGATTAGATAAAAATATATTTGCGCCTTCGCACCACTAAGGAACAAATTAGTACTAACGGTCGTTGATCAAAAACCTCAAAATGCACTAAGCATTTTGAAAAGGAGGAATCAACAATAAAATTCGATGCGAATCAGAATTCGCTAGAATAAATTGTTGGATTCCGACACGCTGGTGTGGTGGAATGGTATACACGACGGACTTAAAATCCGTTGGCCTTAGGCCTTGTGGGTTCGACTCCCACCACCAGCACTCGAATAAAAGTAGAAACTACAATTTTAATCTTCATCACAAGACGCTTTTTCAGAAATATTACAATCTAAGCAATATTTCAAATCATTTGCTATTATTAATTTAATGTCCTTGGTTCGTTCAGAAAAAGGTTTTGCCCACATTCTGGTTACTCTTATTTTGATTGTGGCGTTCGTGGCTGGAGTTGCCGGAACAATCGTCTGGAAAAACTCTCAAAAAAAGCCAGTTGCTACCAACAAAGTTACAAATAATTTACCCACTCCTCTCCCAGTAACTGAAAAAGAAGAACCAACTGCTATTGTTTTAACTCCTTCAACTATACCCACCGCGAGTCCATCAGCTACTCGTGTAGTCAATGATGAAAAGCGAATTAGTAATCTTGAAGATACAGTTTTTGATCTCCAAAATCGCTTAACTACTGTAGAAGAGGCATCACCTTCACCAATAGCTATTGGCAGTCAAAGTACAGTCACCAAATACCCACTATATTTGTACTTTAATGCCACCACCTCCGGAAATACGACTGATTGGACAACCTCAACCGTTCCTGAATTGGAAATCGATACTGCCGATTATGCTGGCTATACTAGTATGCAATTAGAAGTAACATTCAAACTTTTTCAAGGTAATGGCACTGGCTATGTCCGACTATATAACAACACCGACGGCACAACCGTAGATAGTTCTGATGTATCCACTACTTCTCAAGATTACGTCACTGTTATTTCTAATAAATTTGGAATTACCAACGGTAAGAAAATTTATAGGCTCCAGATTAAATCTTTGACTGGCTATGCTGTAGATGTCTTATCAGCCCGCATCCGAATTAACTTTTAAAAAAACTAAATCTAGCTTTAATCTTAAAATTGATGTATCATTCATGCTTGTAAGTAGTGTTTTTTACGGGGTGTAGTTCATCGGTAGAACGCTCGGTTTGGGACCGAGAAGTAGGAGGTCCAATTCCTCTCACCCCGACACCAGAAGTTCTGACTTGATCCCCTCTTTCAATTAAAACTACAATAAGTTAATGTTTGATCCAACTCAACGAAATATTATTATTGGTGCCATAATTACAATAATTAGCTTAGCGATTGGAGCTTTAATTTTTGCTTATCAGAACTTTTTAAGTAGCCAAGCTCAATTAATACCTTAAATACTAGTAAAATCCCGCCTACTAGCCTTTTCCATATATCTTATAGTATAATACTAACATGATTAAATTCTTCTACCGCGGCAGCCAAGATAAAACTCTAAAAAGCCTTAAGCAATCTAAAAAAGGTAGCTGGGTTTACGTTGAAGATCCTTCTTTGGATGAAATCGAACTAATTTCTCAAGAATTCGATTTAGATCAAGATTTGTTAACCGACGCCACCGACGTTAACGAGGTTCCACGTTTAGAAGTGGAATCAAATGCCATCTATATTTATACTAGCTTCCCTTTAGCTGATGCGAAAAGAACCAGTCTTATTCCTCTGCTTTTAATCTTAAAAAATAGCAATTTAATTACCCTTTCTATTAAAGAACCAGGATTTATGGATAAAATCTTTTCAGATCGAGTTCATTACACTACTACAAAACCAAATCAAATACTTTTAGAAATTCTTCACCAAATTAGCTTAGATTTTACAAGTCAGTTAAATAAAATCAGCAAAAGAATTCGCAGCTCTATCACTAATCTAGAAAAAATTACTAATAAAGATATTATCCAATTCGTTAGCTATGAAAGCATGCTTAATGAGTTCTTATCCGATTTGATCCCAACCAATAGCATTATTAATACTCTTTTAGCAAATCGAAATTTTAAATTTACTGAAGACGAACGAGATTTATTAGAAGACATTAAGCTAAGTAATAATCAGTTAATCGAACTATCAAAAGCCAACTTGAAAACCATCGTGAACATTCGTGAAGCCTATTCAACAATTATGACCAATAATTTGAACCGAGTTATTAAATTATTTACCTCTTTAACTGTTTTACTTACCATCCCAACTATCATTGCCAGCATCTATGGAATGAACGTTCAACTACCCTTTGCCGACCAATCTTGGGTATTCGCTGGTATTATTGGCCTTATTATCTTAATATTAGCAGGATTATCAGTAATCTTTATTCGTAACGAATGGCTATAACCGACTTACCAACACAAATTGAACAAGGTGCTAAATTAATCCGCGCAGGCAAATTAGTTATCTTTCCGACAGAAACCGTTTATGGGGTTGGTGCTGATGGGTTAAACCCAGAAGCAATTCAAAAGATTTACGCTATTAAAAAACGACCTCAAGATAATCCAGTTATCCTTCACATTAGCCAATTAACTCAGCTCAAAACTTTAGTCAAAAGAATCCCTAAAACTGCTCAAGTTTTGATGGAACGTTGGTGGCCCGGTCCGTTAACCATTCTCTTAGAAAGAAACGCCTTAATTCCTGATATTGTTACTGCTGGCACCGATAAAGTTGCCATTAGAATGCCAGACAATCCAATTGCTCTGGCTTTAATTACTGCCGCTCAAACACCAATTGCTGCCCCATCTGCCAATACCTCAGGCAAACCAAGTCCAACAAATTATAGCCAAGTTATGGCTGATTTAGGTGCTAAAGCTGATTTAGTGATTGATGGTGGTCAATGCCAATACGGATTGGAATCAACAGTCATTGATATGACAGATGAACCAATTATTTTACGTCCCGGAGCAATCACAAAAGAACAAATTGATGCCACGATTGGCCCAGTTGCCACACTATCACCCCAAGATATAGAAAAAGGTAAATCTTCCCCAGGCGTAGCCTTTAAACATTACGCACCTAATGCACCGCTGAAGCTTTATCCAGAATCACCTGAAATGGCAAGTCTTATTCGTCGAGATGCCTCTCAATTAATTAGTGCCGGTCAAAAAGTCGCTGTCATTGGCACTACTGAAAATGCTGGGGCTTATCCGCATAATGCTCTATTTTATAATCTTGGTTCACGTCAACAATTAACAGAGATCGCTGCTCGATTATTTAATGCTCTACACTTTTGTAATCAACAACAAGTCGATATCATTCTCTGTGAAACATTTCCTAAAATCGGTATTGGTGTCGCGATTATGGATCGTTTAGAACGTGCTTCTAATAAATAACCAGCTCTTTACTCAGTGTGCCATAATAAACATGATTTATGGTCGATTCAAAACGAATTCGTCAATTAAACTCTATAACACAACCGCAAGATGGACCAATTATTTATTGGATGCGTCGTGATCAACGAGTAGTTGATAATTGGGCGCTTTTATATGCCCAAGAATTAGCTGATCAACGAAAAACCGAACTTTTAGTCGTCTTCTGTCTAAGAGAAGAATTCCCACATTGTACCGAGAGACTAATCGATTTTATGATCACTGGACTTGAAGAAGTCGAAACACAATTAACTAAATTAAATATCCCCTTTCAATTTTTATTAGGTGACTCTGGTGAAGAGATCCCAAAATTAATCGAAAAATTAAAACCATCCGCTGTGGTTAGTGACTTCTTTCCGCTGCGTCATACCATGAGTTGGCACCAATCAATAGCTAAACAAGCTAATTGTCAGTTCTTCGAAGTCGACGCTCATAATATCGTGCCTTGTTGGATCGCTTCACAGAAACTTGAGTATGGTGCGTATACTTTTCGACCTAAAATAAATCGTTTATTATCTGAATTTTTAACTGAATTCTCAAAACTTCATCCTCAAAAAAGCAATCTTAAGTTATCGCAAAATAATTGGACTGTGATTCGTTCGAAAATCAAAACAGATAAGACAGTCAAAGCTATCACTTGGTTAAAACCTGGAAACACGGCTGCAAATAAAATCTTAGATAAATTTAGTTATCAAAAATTATAGAATTATGCTACTGATCGCAACGATCCAAGTATTGATGGATTATCCAACCTCTCTCCATATCTGCATTTTGGCCATATTTCAGCGCAAAGAGTTGCTTTAGCAATTGGTGATATCAAAACAAATCACACCTCTAAAACTGCATTTTTAGAAGAATTAATTGTCCGTCGCGAACTATCAGATAACTGGTGTTTTTATAATCAGAATTATGACAATCTCAAAAATATTCCCAATTGGGCACAAAAAACTTTAGATCAACACGCCAAAGACCCTCGACCATTCATTTATTCACTTGAACAATTAGAACAAGCCACTACTGATGATCCTTTATGGAATGCTGCTCAAACTGAAATGAACAAAACTGGCAAAATGCACGGTTACTTACGAATGTATTGGGCTAAAAAAATCTTTGAATGGTCAAATTCTGCAGAAGAAGCTATCAAACATTGCTGTTATTTGAATGATCGATATTTCCTCGATGGTCGTGATCCGAATGGCTATGTTGGCATTATGTGGGCCATTGCTGGAGTTCATGATCGACCTTGGTTTGATCGACCAATCTTTGGACAAATCCGTTATATGAGTTACAACGGCGCCAAAAGTAAATTTAATATTGAAGAATACATCGCCCGAGTAGAATCCTTAAAAGCCTAAGCTGCTTGCTGCTTGCTGCTTGCTGCTTTTAATTGTGTCATTCCCGTGCACACGGGAATCCATGACTTTTGCCTTTCCACCTCCCACCCCCCACGCGCCACCAGCAGTTAAGTATAGATTGCTTCGTCGAAGACTCTTCGCAATGACACCCTCTAATTCCACCATTTACTAATTACCATTTACCACTTACTATATAACGTATGTCTGATTACAACGACGATTGCGTATTTTGCAAAATTGTCAGTGGTGAGATCTCAGCTCATAAAATTTGGGATGATGAAAATTTCATCGCCTTCTTAAGCACTCAACCAGTAAAAACTGGTCACACTTTAGTTATTCCTAAAAAACATATCCCCTACATCTTTGATATGGAAGATCAACATGTTAGCGATTTAATGGTTGCTAGTAAGAAAGTTTCTCATGTTCTTAAAAAAGCACTTAAACCAAAGTCTGGCAAAATGGGTGTTATGATCGCTGGTGATCAAGTACCACATACTCATGTTCATTTAATATCCATGGATGAAGGCGGTGATTTAGATTTCTCTAAAGCTAAAGATGTCTCAAACGAAGAGTTAGCTGAGATTGCCCACCAAATAAAACAATCACAATAAATGA
>CAZZEB010000049.1:0-7615 GCA_964652495.1 uncultured Gammaproteobacteria bacterium | reverse complement strand
AAGTAAAATATTTACAAGATATGTATTTTCCTCAGTAGAATGGTTAACACCATTCACTTGAGTTTTCCCAGTAGGTAGTAATCCTAATTTATTTGCAAATTCTTTAGTTATCACACTACAACTTGCACCAGTATCCCAAATAGCTATCCCCTTAATAAATTGTGGCGATTGCTCAGCAGAAGTCATATCTGGATCAAAAGCAGTTGAAACGCTAATATCACTTTTTAATACATTAGTTCTATTTTTATACCTTGTAGTAAACGCTTGAAAATCTTGCATAAAACCTAGAAACTTCTAGTTATGGAAATATAACACGCGAATGAAATGTTTGAATAGTCTCATTTTCTGGAGCACAACGCTGGATAAGAAAACTTCCTAGTTTATATAGGGTTATAGCTTTTTTATATGCAGATTCTTCATCATCAAATACTTCAATAAGCTCTTCGCCTACTATTAATAAAACTTTACCACTATACTTTTTTAAAAATTCTTTTTGTTTATTTTTATAAAAATTATATTCTTTTTCTAACATTATGAAGTAATTATAGCATTTCTCATATGAAAAACATTAATTTTAGTTTAATAAAAATGTAAGCTATTATTCAATACATATAAAAAAATTTAACTATATCTGAAGTTTATAAGTAGATTTCAAAAAACTTAATCCGGGATAAACTTCAATGCCGAAGGGTTAATACAATATCTTAATCCAGTTGGTGCTGGGCCATCATTAAATACATGCCCTAAATGTCCCCCACATTTTTTACCGACAATTTCAGTCCGAACCATACCATGAGAATTATCCGCTATCTCTACTACCGCTCCATCAATTGGTTTCCAAAAACTTGGCCAACCGGTACCGGAATCAAATTTATTTTCACTACGAAAAACAGGTTCACCACAATCAGCTGTTACAAAAGTGCCTTTTCGGTGTTCATTTAAAAGTACATCCTCAGAGAAAGGCGCATCTGTCCCCTTTTGTCTCAAAACATAATACTGTTGCGGAGTTAAAATTGCCTTCCATTCATCATCAGTTTTAGTTATTTCTGGTTTAAAACCAACAGGAGCTTCTTGAACACTAACTTTTGGATTAGCAAATTTCATATAATTCATCACAGCTAAAATTAAGGCTATTACTACTAATATAGAAACAATTAATTTTTGATTTGAATTACTCATAAAAGTTTATATCCTCTCCCTATAGACACAGGGAGAGGAATATTTTTTCTATTACCTTATTTAGGTAATAATACAGAATCTATAACAAATGTTACTCCATTTGAGGACATAACGTCTGCTATTTCGATCATAGCGGTTTCGTTAATCCACCACTTACCGTCTTTCATATTGAAAGTTAACATCTGACCGTTGACGGTTTTTAATGTCATACCTTCTTTAATATCAGCGGCTGTATATCGTCCTGGGACGACATGATAAGTCAAAATCCCTGTTAACTTCTCTTTGTTCTCAGGTTTTAACAGAGTTTCAACTGTACCAGCTGGAAGTTTTTCAAACGCAGCATTGGTTGGAGCAAAAACTGTAAATGGACCAGTGCCCTTTAAAGTATCTACTAAACCTGCGGCTTTAACTGCAGCTACTACTGTAGTGTGATCTTTTGAATTAACTGCATTATCGACGATATCTTTTGATGGAACCATCATTGCTCCGCCAACCATCACGCCTTGCTCTTTATTCATCATGTTATCACCTGCTTCCATTGCTGTATTTGCAGATGGCATCATCGATGCTTGAGCCATTGTAGAGTCATTCACTGGTTTATTCATCAAGAAATAACTGCCTAATCCTAATATCGCAACCACAGCAATCACACCAATAATCACATTATTATTCGTATTCATTTTAATCACCTCCTTTTTAATCTTTTTTATTTATCGACATTGAATGTTCTGATTGTGCAGATAATTTTTCACTCGCCTCTAACTCAATTCCATTTTTGATAATCACATCTAGTATTTTGAAATAAACCACCATTTCTTGAGGTGTTATACCACTGAGCAATCGATTCATTTGCGTAGATAACTTAATCTCTACTTCTGGTATTAAATCTAAAGATTTCCGAGTCAAAACAATCCGTCTAGCACGCCTATCTTCAGGGTCATCTCTTCTCTCTACTAACTTTTTCTTCTCTAATACATCCACCAAAGTAGTAATATGCGGGGGTTCAACATCTAAACATAGTGCTAAATCAATAAAACGAGCTGATTGATTTTGAAAAATATACCCTAAAATGATCCATTCGGCTGTTGAAAGATCAAAGTCCGATAATATCTTTACAACCTGATATTGCAATGTTTTGTGAGCACTATTTTGCAAAACTGCGGCGTTATATGTTTTATGTGTATGAGTCATTTACTTAAGTTACTTAATAGTTAAGATACTTAAGTAAATTTAGAAAAATGGGAAAAGAATGACGATAAAATAACGTAAGAATTAGAAAAGAATCTGACTTTTGATTAAATACTCTTTAGTTCACTAACTGGAACTTCCACTCTAAAATCACCGGGATATCCTTTAGGTTCAAATGATTCTTTCAATGTCCAAACTTGCGCTGCAGTTAACTGATATATCTTCCAAGGAGAATCAGCTTTAAAACCACTAGCATCCCTTACAGTCACTTGTCCATCAGGACTTGTTTCTCGTTTACGCTGGGTAATCATTTCTAAAATCCCTTCGACTTTATCATCAGATACAATCTCAACAGTTCCCTTAATATATACACCATTACCCATGCCAAAAGCTGCTTGGGTATCATAAACTATCGCCGCGACTTTATGGTTTCGAGCAATATTCTCACTATGTTGGCTATGAACAGCTGATATCCAATAAAAGTTGGATTGTTTATCTGTGACAAAAAATACAGGGCTGACCCAAGGATTATTATTTTCATCCACTGTGGAAAGAGTTAAATACCAATTTGAGTTTAAGATTCGTTTTACTAAGGCGACTCTTTCAGCCAGTCGTGGATCCATATATTACTTATATCATAATAATTGCATTTTGTATGTAAAACTGATATAACTATCGGATTGCAATTATTACTTGACTATTTATTTAAATAGCCGTAATCTAAACAAGATATGAGTCAACACAAATACAAAAAAACTAAAATCGTTTGTACTATCGGCCCTTCAACATGGGATCCCGAAATGCTAGAAAAAATCGCTCATGCAGGAATGAACGTTGCCAGATTAAACTTTTCACACGGTGCACCAGAAGAAAAAGGCGCCCAAATCAAAGATTTAAGAGCCATTTCTAAAAAAATTAGCAAACCAATTGCCATATTAGCTGATATGCCAGGTCCCAAACTACGCTTAGGTAAATTCGAAGGTATTCGTGAAATCAAAAAAGGTGATACTGTGCAGTTCTCACTCAATCCAGTAGCCGATGAACTCCCTATGCAATTTGATCTTTCTCCTTATGTCAAAAAAGGCCAACGTGTCTTTCTAAATGATGGACTAGTCGAGTTATTAGTTCAATCAATCAGCGGCAAAACCGTTAAAGGCATTGCCCAAAATGACGGCTGGGTTTCATCTAATAAAGGAGTTAATGTTCCTGATACTTTGATTGAAGGTGCTGCTTTCACTGAAAGAGATGAAGCTGCTGCTACATTCGCTTTAAATGCCGGAGTAGATTATTTAGCTATTTCATTTGTTCAAACAGCAGATGATTTAGTTCAACCTAGAAAGTTAATTGAAAAACTCGGTAGTCACGCTAAAATCGTTGTCAAAGTTGAAAGTGCCCAAGCAATTTCAAATCTCGAAGAAATTGTTAAACAAACTGATGCAATCATGGTTGCCCGGGGTGATCTAGGTATCGAAATTCCTGCTAGCGAAGTGCCATTAATTCAACATAAATTAATCAGATTATGCCGAAGATATCAAAAACCAGTTATCGTCGCTACTCAAATGCTCGAATCTATGACAGAAAATCCTCGACCAACGCGAGCAGAAGCTTCTGACGTAGCCCGAGCAGTCATGGATCAAGTTGATGCAGTCATGCTTTCTGCTGAAACAGCTTCAGGCAAATATCCTGTTGAAGCTGTCACGGTCATGAAAGATATTATTCGGTCAGTTGAAAGTGATCGTGAATATCATCATCACATTAAAGTTGACTGGGAATTCGTCAAAACCGATGATATCTCATATAACGCTGTCGTCTCTGCAGCCGCCACTGTAGCTGACCAAATTAAAGCTAAAGCAATCTTACTCCCTACTGCTACTGGCCGAATGGCAAGACTATTAACCTCACATCGACCAGATGCTCAAATCGTAGCTGTTGCTCATGATGAAAAAATTGGCAATCAGTTGGCTTTAATGTGGGGTGTTCGATCAGTTATAGCTAAACCCGCTGGTAATTTTGATGCCTTCTTAAAGAAGGCTATCGAAGTCGTCAAATCCAATGGATTTGCTGACAGTGGCGATCGAGTTGTCATTGCTACTGGTTCTACTGTTGGATTATCTGGATCAACTGATACAATAAAGATAATAACTATTCCCTAAATGAAATTATTGATCACCGGCCCAATCGGATCAGGAAAAACTACTCAAGCTAAAATCATTGCTGAACAATACGGCGTTAAACTAGTCAAAACCGGAGATATAGTCCGAGCTGAAGCGGCCAAAGATACTCCCGAAGGTCATCAATTACAACAATGTTTATCTACAGGGCACTTAGCTCCTGATGATATTGTCATCGAACTCGTTCGCCGTGAATTAGCCGATTCCACAGATTTTATTTGCGATAGCTATCCCCGCCGAATATCTGAATTAGAAAAGTTTGATCCACAGTTCGAGCATGTTATTTATTTGAATATTTCGGATCAGGAATTGGAACAACGATTACTAGCCAGACAACGAGCCGATGATAAACCAGAAATTATTGAACAACGATTGAAAGTCTATCATGCAGAAACTAAACCTTTGCTTGATCACTATCAAGCTATGGGTAAACTAATTGAAGTCGATGGCCACGGGACTATTGAAGAAATTACTCAACGAATTAAATCAGCTCTCCAAATTTAATATATTCTACATATCAATCATTGCGAATTAAAGTGAGGTTGCTCACTTTAATAGTCGGGACAACATATGGCTATTTGCCAACGGCAAAAATTTGTAAATTCACTATTGTCCGACCTCTACAATTTCCGAAGCAATCTTTGTCTTTCCACCCGCCACCTCCCACGCGCCACAAGCAATTAAGTATAGATTGCCGCGTCGAAGACTCCTCGCAATGACACCCAAGGATATTCTTGATTCTCGAATCTGGATTCTTGCTAAACAAGCTGCTAGCTAAAAGCTGCCAGCTCCTGCTTCTGCTGACGATAGACCAACTCTCCCCTATTCTTCATTGACTTTTACTCCTTAGTTCGTTACGATGAATTTACTCTCACAATCAAAATAAAAATCGCCACTTTATGTTAAAAAATCTGCTCCATCCCAAAGCTCCACTAGTTATGTGGTTTAAAGAACTCACTATTAAAGATGTTCCTCAGGTTGGGGGTAAAAATGCTTCACTCGGCGAGATGTATCAGAAATTAACCAAACGCGGGGTAAATATTCCTAACGGTTTTGCGATTACAGCTCAAGCATATCAATACTTTCTCGAAGCTAATAATTTAACTGCGGAAATCAAATCAGTCCTTGAAGGACTCGATACCTCAAATATGCATAACCTCCAAGAAAGAGGTAAAAAAATTCGCGAATTAATCTCTAATGCTCCAATGCCTAAAGATCTCGCTGATCTCATCGTCAAATCTTATCGACAAATGTCGAAAGAATTCAAAGTCGACAATGTTGATGTTGCCGTCCGATCTTCTGCCACTGCTGAAGATTTACCTGGCGCGAGTTTTGCTGGTCAGCAAGAAACTTTCTTGAATGTTCACGGCACTGACGATTTATTGGAATCAGTGAAATTATGTTTCGCTTCACTTTATAACGACCGAGCTATCTCTTATCGTGAAGATAAAGGATTTGACCACCTTCAAACATATTTATCTGTCGGTGTTCAAAAAATGGTCCGATCCGATAAAGCCTGCTCAGGAATCATGTTTACTTTAGATCCAGATACAGGATTTAAAGATGTCATTGTTATCAATGCTACATGGGGACTTGGTGAATTGATTGTTCAAGGTGAAGTTATCCCTGATGAATTTGAAGTATTTAAACCAACATTTAAAAAAGGTTTCCCATCTATTATCTCCAAAGTTATGGGGACTAAAGAACGCATGATGATTTATGGTGAAGGCCATAAAGATACCAAAGTTATCAATACACCAGTAGAGCAACAACACAGTTTTACTTTAACAGAAGAAGAAGTTTTGACTTTAGCCGATTGGGCAGTAGAAATCGAAAATCATTACAAAAAGCCAATGGATACTGAATGGGCTAAGGATGGTCAAACTGGACAACTATTTATTGTTCAAGCTAGACCAGAAACTATCCATGCCGGTAAAACTGTTACCGAAATTGAAGATTATCAAATGAAACAACCTGGAGACTTAGTTGTCAAAGGTATCGCAGTCGGTACCAAAATCGGCCAAGGCGAAGCCAACATTATCCATGACCCCAAACAAATTGATAGTTTTGAAAAAGGCCAAGTTTTAGTCACTCGTATTACCGATCCTGATTGGGAACCAATTATGAAAATCGCCTCAGCAATAGTCACTAATGAAGGCGGCCGCACTTCTCATGCTGCCATTGTTTCTCGTGAATTAGGCATCCCTTGTATTGTAGGTACTGGTAATGGAACTGAACTCATTAAAAAAAGTCAAAATATCACCGTCGATTGTTCCAGCGGTTCTGATGGTTTAGTTTGGGGTGGTGAAACCAAATGGGAAGTTAAAAAATACACCGTAGATACAATACATCGACCAAAAACTCATGTATATATTAACGTCGGTAGCCCCAATGAAGCCTTCAAATCCTCATTCCTTCCGAATGACGGTGTTGGTTTAGCCCGAGAAGAATTTATCATTGCTTCTCAAATTAAGATCCATCCGAATGCATTAATAGATTTCGATAAATTAGAAGATCACAAACTTAAAAAACAAATTGAAGAATTGACTCATGGCTATCCTGACAAAACAGATTTTTATGTTCAAAATCTAGCTCAAGGAATTGCAAAAATCGGTGCCGCTTTTTATCCTAAACCTGTTATTGTCCGTTTCTCAGATTTTAAGACTAATGAATATGCTTCATTACTCGGTGGATCAATCTATGAACCAAAGGAACAAAATCCGATGATTGGTTGGCGAGGAGCGTCAAGATATTATGATCCACGTTTTGAGGAAGCATTTGGTCTTGAATGTGCAGCTATTCAACAAGTTCGTGATGTCTGGGGAATTAATAATATTATCGTTATGGTACCGTTCTGCCGTACCGTAGACGAAGGCAAGAAAGTTCTCAAAACTATGGCAAAGTACGGTCTAAAACGAGGTAAAAATGGATTAAAGGTTTATATGATGTGTGAAATCCCGGCTGATGTCATCTTGGTCGATGAATTCTTAGAAATTTTCGATGGTTACAGCATCGGTTCTAATGATTTAACACAACTCACAGTTGGTATTGACCGTGACAACGGTGATTTAGCCAAA
>CAZZEB010000048.1:0-7615 GCA_964652495.1 uncultured Gammaproteobacteria bacterium | reverse complement strand
ATTTTAGGAGTTGGGTTAATTTTGTTAGTAGTGACTTTGAATTTTGGTTATTTCCGACCATTAGAATTTTATGATTTAACTGCTGAGCAGATGTTGTCTGGTAAAAATTGGGATAAATTGATTAAACGATCAATTTTTGATTATTTACCGATTTATGCAGAAGCTCCGCCAGCGGAGTTGGCTCCAGCGCCGTATAATTTAGAAACTGGTGATGCAGATATTATAAATTTCCAAAAAGGGACTGATTGGTATCGTTTTGAAGCCAATGTTAAGAGTCACACTATTATTCGTTTAGCTCAATATTATTTTCCAAATTGGGTGGTAAAGGTTAATGCAGAGCCAGTTAATATTGATTACAATAATCCGCTAGGTTTGATGCAATTTATCTTAGGAACTGGTCAATACACTATTGAGGCTAAACTGGAAGATACAGTAGTTCGGAAAATTGGTAATTTGATGACAGTGATTGGCATGATTATTGTAGTGATTATTACTTTGGTTGAGGTGCCTAAATTCCGAAGATGGTTAATGTACTATGCTAGAGCTTTTACTGGGAAGTAACAGAGCAATTAGCTAGTAGCTGTTAGCAGGCAGCTTATTTTTTGTTGTTGCTGCAGGCTGCTGACTGCCAGCTAAAGGCTAGTTTTATGACTGAATCTTTATCACTTGATCAAATTAAAAGTCGGGTTATCAGTTCTTTTTTAAGTTTAACTGCTAGGCAAGTCTTACTTCGAACGATTAGTTTCGTCTCTTTAAATTTAATTTTAGCCCGGGTTCTACCAGTTGAGACAATTGGTTTGTTCAATTTAGCAAATGGAGTAATTACTTTTTTTGCTTACTTTTCGGATGTTGGTTTAGCAGCATCTTTAATTCAGAAGAAGTCTGCGGTCACTGAAAGTGATATTAAAACTGTCTTTTCAATTCAGAGTTTAATTGTCGGTGTTTTGAGTTTGTTAATTATTATTTTTGCACCCAATATTGGTGGGTTTTATCAGTTAAATAATGAGGGTGTTTGGTTAATTAGGATTTTAGGAATTGGTTTTTTCTTGTCCTCATTAAAAGTAGTGCCAGCAGTTTTACTAGAGCGAGAATTACGATTTAGACCATTAGTAACTGTCGAATTGATTGAGACTTTAGTTTTTAATAGTTTATTAATTTATTTGGCGTTAAATAATTATGGTATATGGAGTTTCAGCTGGGCGGCATTAGCTAGAGGTATCGTTGGAACAATCCTAATTTACTTAGTAACTCGGACTAGAGTTCGTTTGGGATTTGATCGACTATCAGCTAAGCAATTATTACAATTTGGGGTGCCGTTTCAATTAAATAGTTTGTTAGCTTTATTAAAGGATCGATTGGTGCCGTTGGTAGTGGCTAGAATGATTGGCACACTTGGTGTTGGGTATATTACTTGGGCACAGAATTTAGCTTATTTACCACTGGAGTTAATGAGTGTGATGATTCGAATTACCTTTCCAGCTTTCGCCAGATTACAAGATGATCGTCAAAATTTATCGAAAGCAGTTGAGAAATCTTTATTTGTGACTACTTTTTTAACTTATCCTTTAATTTTGGGAATCGCGGCAATTCTGCCAGCACTGGTGGCGCACGTAGTTTCGAGTAAATGGCAGCCAGCTGTTTGGACTTATTACTTTTTTGCTTTTGCGACATTATGGTCTGTGGTATCGACAACTTTAACTAATACTTTAAATTCAGTTGGGCAGGTCAAAACTACTTTGAAGTTGATGGTGATGTGGACGACATTAGAATGGATTTTAACTCCAGTTTTAGTTTATTATTTCGGTTTTAATGGAGTTGGAATGGCGGCGTTTATTATTTCTTTTAGCTCTTTGATCACTATTTTTATTGTCAAAAAATATATTGAGATTAGTATCTGGCGGGCAATTGGCTGGCCATTATTAATGGCAATATTAATGGGCTTGATAGTTGCTAGCTTTAGTTGGTGGTGGGTTAGAGAGGCTTGGATGGTATGGATTGCGATTGGTTTAGGAGGAATCGTGTATGGATTATTAGCATGGGTTTTAATCGGGAAACGTTTGAAACAAGAATTAGCTTTAATTCGGTCGTTACGCCGTGGATGATGGTTTGCTAGAATAGAGGGGTGAAGAAATTACTGTCGGGGATAATCACGGTTTGGGTTTGGTTAATATTAGCAGTCATGCCAATTATGGCAGCAGATACTAATCAAGCAGTAATAGTTCATCCGATTCGAGGTCAGGATTTTTGGGAATATCAACATAATCGTCTAGAAACTCCGAAAGAACAATACAAGTTACTTCAAGATCGGAATTTACCAGCAACTTGGCTAATTAGATATGATGCTTTTTTAGATCCAGAGATAGTTAGTTTTTTACAGGGTTTAAATCAAAATCAAGAAATTGGTTTATTTTTAGAGATTACTCCGAGTTTAACTAGTGCTGCGGGGGTTAAATATAACGAAAGTGCCAATTGGCATTACGCCAAGTCTGTTTTAACTATTGGTTATAGTCCTGAAGATCGAATTAAGTTAGTTGATGCTGCGGTTACAAAATATCAGGAGCTATTTAAAGATAAGAAATTGAAGTCAGTTGGAGCTTGGTGGATTGACGTTCCAACTTTAAATTATTTACGCGAAAAATATCAGATTGAAGCAAATTTAATAGTGGCTGATCAACATACAACTGATCAGTACCAAGTTTGGGGACAGTATTGGTCGACACCATATTATCCGTCTAAATTTAATGCACTGATGCCAGCTGAGAATAAAGATCAGCAATTAGGAATGGTAACAATGCAGTGGGCTACTCGAGATCCATTTAATGCTTATGGTCCTGGTGTTAGAGAAAGCACCTTTAGTGTTCAGGCGAATGACTATATGTTACATGGATTAGGTATCGATTATTTTCAGAAATTATTAGCAATTTATCCCCAAACAACAGTTGGATTAGAGAATGATTTTGGGTGGGCACAATTTGGAGCTGAGTACGGTGCCCAGTTAAAAACATTAGCTGATTGGCGGGATCAAGGTAAATTAAGGGTGTTATCAATGGCCGATTATGCCATGGGTTATCAACAAAAATATGGGCAGAATACACCAAAAATGGTGATAAATGCCGACGATCCTTTAGGGACTGGTCAAAAGGTTGTTTGGGCTAATTTTCCCAAATACAGGGCAGGTATTTTTGTCACAAATACTGGAGTGATGATTCGAGATTTTCGAGCTTATAACTCAACGGCCGAAGAAGATTGTGCAAAAGAGGTTTGTCAGACTTTAGATTTAAGCAAAGTTTTCTTAAATGCTTTAGATGAGGTTAGCAGCGGTAAAAGTTATAGCATTGATCAAGGAAGTGTGAGCAATTGGCAGGTTAGAGAAGAAGGGGATCAAGTAGTGATTAGTTACAAAAATCAATCAGGGGTTGATCGACAGATCAAATTAATGCCGAGTGATATTCAAATAAATGACAAAATATGGACGATGAATACATTTATATTGGAGGCGATTAAAGCATCAACTGATAGTCCAAAACAATTGACTAAATTGCCATTTAATTTAAATATTTGGTCAACAATTCCGAGTCAGATAGTTAGTTTTCTGAAGTTTATTTTGTTTCTTGGACTAATGATTATTGGACCGGGTTGGTTAATTACTCGAAGTTGGAGTTTGTCTATTCCATTAGGATTAGTAATTTTTAGTTTATTGTCATGGATTTTGGGGTGGTTAAAGATAGATTGGCTGTTGTATGGATTAATTGGTGTTTCAGTTTATGGATGGTGGCGCTCCAAAGATGTTCGATTGCCAAAATGGCGCGATATTAATTGGTTAGCAGTTGGTTTAGTCTCGATAGGATCAATCTTTTGGTGGCTAACCTCAGCAAAAAATGGTTTAGAATCTCCGAACGGGTTTGGTTACTGGGGACCACACGGGCATGATGGCATTTGGCATTTAGCGTTAATTAGACAATTGCAACAAACAGTACCACCTGAAAACCCGGTTTTTTCCGGAACAAGCTTAAATAATTATCACTATTTCTTTGATTTGGTAATCGCTAAATCTGGACAGTTATGGATGATTGATCCACAAGATTTGTTATTTAGATGGTTCCCGTTATTAATCGCATTATTGATCGGTGGATTAACTTATCGCTTAGTTAGTCAGATAAAATCAGCTAAGGGTGTTAATATGGCGGCTTTATGGTCGGTATTTTTCGTTTATTTCGGCGGTAGTTTAGGTTGGATGATTAGTTTATACAAAAATGGAGATTTTGGTGGAGAATCTAAGTTTTGGTCAATGCAAAGTATTTCGACACTATTAAATCCACCGTTTGCAATGTCATTAGTTTTATTATTAGCTGGATACTTAATTTTCCTGGAGATTCAACAACATCGTCGATTAGTATGGAGATTAATCATTGGCTTGGTTTTGTTGTGGGGAGTAGTGATTGAATTTAAAGCTTATGCCGGAGTTCTGGCAATTGGGGCTTTGTGGCTAGTGGCTTTAGAACAGTTGATTCGACAGCGTGATTTTAAGTTGTTAATTGCGGCTGGATTATCGAGTTTAGTTTCAGCAGTGGTTTTCCTCCCAAATAATGCTGGGGGGAGTGGTTTATTTGTTTGGCATCCCGGTTGGTTTATAAGTACAATGATTGAATTCCCTGATCGGTTGGGTTGGCAACGAGTATTATTTACTTTAAATTCTGGTGTTTGGTACAAAGTATGGGCAGTTTATATAGCTGGAACTGCTGTCTTTATTATTGGTAATTGGGGGAGTCGAATTTTAAGCTTGACTGCTTGGAAAATATGGTGGCAGCAAAGATGGTTGATGTGGGTAACTCTATTAGGAGTTTTAGCCTCTATGTTATTGATTCAAAAAGGAACTAATTGGAATACAATTCAATTTTTCTATTATAGCCAATTTATTGCTGGAATTATGGCGGGTATTGGTATGGCTAGTATTTTGAAATTGGGGAGATTTAAATGGATGCAGATTTTACTGGGCATTACTGTGGTGATTTTAACGATTCCAACTACTTTTGATAGTCTGCGTGGGTATTTACCAGGTAATCCACCTTCAGTAGTGACCAAAGCTGAAGTTGAAGTTTTAACTAAATTAGCTGATCAGCCAAGAGGTGTAGTTTTGACATTGCCCTATGATTATGATGCTCGGAAAATTTATCAAGCTCCTGTGCCGATGTTTGCGTATGAAAGAACTGCTTATGTTTCAGCTTTTTCTGGACAACCAACTGTGATTGAAGATCAGGTTAATTTGGATATTCTAGGAATTGATTATAAAGGGAGGTTAAATGATCAAATTGATGCTTTTAGAAATGCATCGATGTCCAAGCAGATTTTAGATAAATATCAGGTTAAATATGTCTACTTAGTTAAATCTCAAGCAAGTACAGTTAACATAGATGCATTAGGATTAGAATCTATTTTTGAGAATCAAGAAGCTGCGGTGTATCGGGTGAGGGAATAGGAATAAGCTATTAGCTGGGAGCTGTTAGCCAGCAGCCTATTTCGTTATTTTCGTGAGGATGATGTATAAGCCCAAAGATTGCTTCGGAAATTGTACAGGTCGGACAAAAGTGTATTTACAAATTTTTGCCGTTGGCAAATAGCCATATGTTGTCCCGACTATCAAAGTGAGGTTGCTCACTTTAATTCCCAATGACGAGTCTTTAATTTTAACTCTAGATATTACCAATTATTTATTCGGAGCTTTTCGGATCTCAACAACTGTGTCCCAAGGGAATGTTTGAGTCTTAACTAATTCTAGTTTGGCAAAATTGCCTAACCAAGCTTGTTGTTCAGTAGTATGTTGTGGATCTTGTTGAATAATTAAAAAGATTAATGGTTGATCGCTAGTTTTGGTTGGTTGAGTGAATTCTGCTTGACCAGGAACGTATTCCGGAACATTTTCTAAATAAGCATAAGTTTGTGGTAAGTAACCGTATGTTTTTCGACCGTGCCACCAGAACAGATACTGATATGGATAGTCGTAAACAGCTGGTACATAAGTAAAAGCTTTAAAAGCTTGTCCATTTGCTTGTTGATAGATCCAATCAATAGTTTCCATTTGATTTCGGGTATTACTTTTGTCTGTAGAACGATCAGTTGGTTTTGGAATTAATAGTGATTGTTGTTGCCAAGTGATCACAACTATAACTAAAAATCCGAGAATGATAGGATATTTAGCAAAACGATTCCATTGAATTAATTGATAGATGGCAACTGCAGGAATTAGACTAAGTGGCATAGCTAAACCGAGAATATACCAACCCTTGAGTGGATGATGGTAAAAACTATAAAAGAAAAAGGCCCAAGTAATAAAAGTTAAACTTAAGATAGTTAATCTTTGACTAATCTGATCAAGCTGCTTAGTTTTCCAACGCCAAATTATTATGCCGAGAGAGACAATCCAAATTGTTTGAGGAAGTGGATAATCTAGTGGAAAGATATTAGAGATAGCTTTCCAGAAACTTTCACGATGGCTAATGAATGATTCCATCCAGGTTAAACGTTCTCCAAGAATAGCACTGCTACCAGTTAATTCTTTAATAAAGGTTTGAGTCATGACAAAGGAGTGTCGAATCTCAAATAATGCTTGAGGTAATAATGTACTGCCAAAGCTAATTATGATTGCTAGAATCGGTAGAAAGCTTTTCTTAGTTAATGGGCGCTTAATTAAAAACAGACTGAAAGCTAGGGCGTATGGAAAAAATAGCACTCCGAAAGCTGACTCAACTTGCATACTAATACCTGCTGTCAGTCCGAGAATTAATCCTGAACGAACTGAATTGTTGGCCCAAAAATATATTAAACTCAGAATGTAGAAAATAGTAAAAACTGGCATAGGGTTGGCGCTCCATGAGAAACGGCTAGAGTAAAAGACCATCGGCATCACTAACCAGAAGATACAGGTAATTAAACTAATAACCGGATATTTTTTTCGTAAAATCCACCAAAAAAGTAATGGTGCTAACTGATAAAACAAAATTGTCCAATAAACTAAAACAGCTGGATCTCCGCCACTTAAAAGATATGGGGGAACGTTAAAGTAATACCAAAATGGGCCAAGAAAAACGCCATTAATACTAGTTGTTGGACCGATTAAAGTGGGGTGCAATCCTTCGACAATTAGGCGGATATCCAACATGTCTCGTCCTTGGTCATAGGTGAAAGGGAAGTTGTAATTTAGAATTGGAATTAATTTAAGTAATCCGCTGGAGATCCAAATAACCCAAAAGGTAATGGCTAGTTTTGACCATTTTTTTATTGCAACCATACCAATCATATTAATCTAGTTAAACGCGCCTAAGCAAGGAGTAGTGTAGTTAGGAGTAGGATACAGATTCGAGATTCAAGATTCAAGATTCAAGATTCAAGATTCAAGATTCAAGAATACTCTTAGGTGTCACTCCCGTGAACACGGGAATCCATGTCCTCATTTATATAGATTCCGGATCAAGTACTTCGGCAAGCTCAGTACTGGTCCGGAATGATAGGACAGGCAGTTGAAGTTGGACGCCTAAGGCGAGCCTCGCTGAAAGCGGGAAGCCGTGGCTTTTGTCTTTCGACACGCCACCCCCTATACACTAATTATTCTATTTCTTTT
>CAZZEB010000047.1:0-7664 GCA_964652495.1 uncultured Gammaproteobacteria bacterium | reverse complement strand
AAACTAATGGCAAATTGTTTAACAAAGATATGCCAAAAGAAAGTCATAAAAAGTAATAATGATAGGAAAAAGCCAAGAATCTGAATAGTTGATGCAGTTGCCCAAGAACTAGGTGGGGTGGTGATATTAATGAAGACAACAAATAAAACTAAGGTAATTACTGCCCAAATGACATTTTTAGCAGCTCTAAAGAATGTTTTAAGTAAAGTTTTCATGGACTAATTATACAGTTAAATTATAAGTTTTTTGAGGTTAAATGTGAGATATTCACTTTCGGTATTTTTTTGGATCTGCTGCTTGATTTTGATCAACTGCTCTACTATATTATTTAGTTACCCTTTTTGATTATGGCAAACTTAATGAACATTATCTGTCCTGAATGTAAAAAATCAATTGCGCTAGATGAAGCGTTAACTCATCAGCTGCAAGAAGATATTAAATCAAAGTTGTCTGAACAATCCACACAAGAAATTGAAGAGATCCGCAGAAAAAGTCTGGAATGGAAAGCAGAGTATCAAAAAGAAATCGAAGCTGAACGTAAAGCTGATCTAGAAAAATTGGAAATCCAAACTAAGAGACTTGAAGAAAAGATTCGACAAGAACAATCAGTAAATAATGAAGCTTTGAAAAAAGAGCTTGAAGAAAAATCGCAAAAATTATTAGAAGCAGAGAAGCTAGAATTGGAATTGCGTCAACAAAAAAATGCTATTGAAGAAGAAAAACGTCGTTTTGAGCTAGAGAAACAACGACAGCTTGATACTGAGCGGGATAAGATCCGACAAGAAACAGCAAATTCATTATTAGAACAGCACCGACTTCAGGATCAAGAAAAATTAAAACAAATTGAGGATATGCGTAAAAAAATTGAGGAGTTACAGTTGAAAGCTAATATTACTTCGCAACAACTTCAGGGTGAAATCTTAGAGTTAGAACTTGAGCAATTATTGCGAACTGAATTTGCGGTTGACGATATTGCCCCTGTTGGTAAGGGTGTTAATGGGGCTGATATTTTACAAACTGTTCGTAACATGCAAGGACAAGAGTGTGGGATTATTATTTGGGAAAGTAAAAGAACTAAAAATTGGACTGAGGGTTGGGTCTCAAAATTAAAAGAGGATTTGCGTTCATCAAAAGCTGATGTAGCAGTTTTAGTTACTACTGCTCTTCCTAGTGATATTAAAAATTTTGGTCCTAAAGACGGGATTTATGTAACCAATTTTGAATGTGTTGTGTCACTCGCTAAATTTATTCGTTTATCACTGATGCAATTACAAATGACTAAGACTTCGGTAGTAGGGAAGAATGAAAAAATGGAGATGATCTACAACTACTTATCTGGCAATCAATTTCGTCAACGGGTTGAGGCGATACAAGAGGCTTTTACCAGTATGCGCAAAGACCTAGATGATGAACGAAAAGTTTATACAAAGTTGTGGGCTAAACGCGAAAAGGAAATTGATCGGGTGATCAATAATACTTTGGGAATGCACGGGGATTTACAAGGTCTGATGGGACCGTCACTGCCGGAAATAGAAACAACTAGCATTCAATCGTTGCTACCAGATACCGATGAACCAGATAAATTAGATTATTAATTTTGAAAGCAAATAAAAGTAAGGTTTTAAAATGAGATCTGAAGAATTCAAAGAACTATATCAGAAACTAAATCCCAATCAACGACAAGCGGTTGATGCAATTGATGGTGCGGTAATGGTGGTGGCTGGTCCCGGTACAGGTAAAACTCAAGTTCTGACTTTAAGAATTGCAAATATTTTATTAAAAACTGATGTAGAGCCGGAGAATATTTTGGCATTAACTTTTACTGAAGCTGCAGCGGCTAATATGAGAGCTCGGTTAGTAAAGATGATTGGTAATGCTGGATTTAGAGTTAGGATTTCAACATTTCATAGTTTTTGCAATGAAATTATTAGAGATAATCCAGAAGATTTTCCACAACATATTTCATCAGAAAATTTAACTGAACTAGAACAGATTGAGTTAATAGAAAAGATTGTTTTATCGGAAAAACTAACTTTACTAAAACCTTTTGGAGATCAGCTTTATTATGTTCAATCTTTAGGTAAAGCAATCGACCAGTTAAAACGAGAGGGGATTACTGTAGATGATTTAGTAGCGGCGACTAATAAACAGAAAGCTGATTTTGATTTGATTGAAGATTTATATCATGAGAAGGGTGCATATAAAGGGGAGATGAAGGGGAAGTATCAAGAGTTGCAAAGAGAGATTGCTAAAAACGAAGAATTAGCAATTGTTTATCAAAAATATCAACAAGGATTAATTGATCAGAAGCGTTATGACTTTAATGATATGTTGTTGGAAGTTTTACAGATTTTACGAAAAAATAAATCTTTATTATTAAGGTTACAAGAAAAGTATCAATATGTTTTAGTTGATGAGCATCAAGATACTAACAATGCTCAGAATCGAATTGTTGAGTTGCTATGCTCTTTTTACGAGAATCCGAATTTGTTTGTAGTAGGTGATGAGAAACAAGCGATTTTCAGATTTCAGGGTGCAACGTTAGAAAACTTTATTTATTTTAAGCAGTTATATCCACAAGCTGTATTAATAAATTTAACTGATAATTATCGATCGAATCAAACTGTTTTAGATGCTGCAGCTAGTGTGATTAGTCAAAATGCGACAACAAATGTTTTATTTCCGGAAGGAAATGAATTAAAAGCTCTGTCTGGTATTAATAATCATCAAATTCAAATTGCGGAATTGTCAGATTTTTATAGTGAGTATTATTTTATTGCTGAACAAATTGAAAGGTTAATTAAACAAGAAGTAGTGGGTGGAGAGATCGCTGTGATTGGAAGAAATAATAAAGATTTACAAACCCTAGCTGGAGTTTTAGAGAAGAAGGCAATTAAGTTTAGTGTTGATATTGATTCCAATGTTTTTGCCGACCCGCAAGTCCAGAAATTAGTTTTATTACTCAAAGCGATCGCTAACTTTGGAGATGATGCAGCGTTAATGACTGCTCTGCACATCGATTTCTTAGGATGTTCGCCTTTAGATGTCTATAAATTAATTCGTTTGTCGCAACAAAAAAGACAACCGTTGATTGAAATAATTGCTGATTTAGATAAGGTGGGAATTGTTTTAGATAAGCCAGATTGTGTCAAATCTTTTTATGATAAATTAAAAATTTGGTCAGCTATGGCACATAACGATAGTTTCGAGAATTTATATGTCAAAGTGCTAGACGATTCTAATTTAACTGGATGGGTATTGGGCCAAAATAATTCCGTTGAAATTTTGGATAAATTAACTGGGATTTTTGAAGATATTAAATTGCAAAGTGAAAGAAAACCAGGCTTTTCGATAATCGACTTTTTGGCTTATGTTGATTTGTTAGCAAAGCATCAATTGAATTTGAAACGACATTCAAAAACTATTTTTCCAAATGCAGTTCGATTAATGACTGCCCATAAATCGAAAGGTTTGGAATTTGATTATGTATTTATTATTAATGCTTTCGATGGACATTGGGGTAATTTAAGACGACGTTCACAACCCTTTAAATTACCGTGGGAGTATTTAGGAATTAAATTAAAATTAGATGTGGAATTAGATCAAAATGAAGATGAACGACGGTTGTTTTATGTATCAATTACTAGAGCTCGAAAACAGGTGATGATATCTTATTCAACCAGATCTTTAGATGGAAAAGAACAAATCCCTTCACAATTTATTAGTGAAATTAATGATAACTTTAAGGAATCTGTTAACGTAAGTGATTTCGAAAAAGAGTTTATTGCCCATAAAGAAGTGGTTTTTCAACCAACATTTAATCATCCAAAACCATTAATTGCTGATCAGGAATTTTTAGTGGAATTATTTAAAGATCGAGGATTATCAGTAACCGCACTTAATAATTATTTGGAGTGTCCTTGGAGGTGGTTTTACCGTAATTTATTGCAATTACCTGATGTTAAAACTAAATCTCTGATTTTCGGTTCTGCTGTTCATGCTGCATTGAGTAATCATATTAAATTGCTCAAAGAAGGTAAGCCATCGGAAAAACAACTAATAGCAGCGTTTGAAGAATCAATTAAACAATCTTATTTACTACCGAATGATGAAGAGGAATTAATTCTAAAAGGGCAGAAAGTATTACCAGGATATTATCAACAGATACTAACTAAATTTGGCGATAATTTGTCTTCAGAGATGAAGATTAGAGGTATCGAATTGACTGATCAAGTTTTCTTAAATGGGGCAATTGATGTCGTTGAGTATTTAGATTCTGTAGGGAATATACAAAACGTTCGGGTTTATGATTTTAAAACTGGAAAACCAAAAAGTCGTAACGAAGTCTCGGGGGATAATGGTAAGGGTGGTGATTATAAAAGACAATTACTTTTCTATAAAATCTTAGTTGATAATTATCAACCGAAAAAACTAAGGGTGACCGAAGGGGTAATTGATTTTGTCGAGCCTGACGCTAAAGGTAAGTACCACCGTGAGGTTTTTGATTTGACAGAAGGAGTTGAAGAGCTAGAACAGTTAATTAAAAATGTTGCAGATGAAATTGTTAATTTAAAGTTTTGGCAACGTCGTTGTGATGATCCTGAGTGTAGGTATTGTCCGCTCCGAGAGATGATGGCTGTTAACTAATATCAGCTTTGGGTAGGCTCCCAAACTCATTACTTCGTATGGTGAGGTAAAGAGATTAGTCCAGTAATCTTGATCTCAACGTGGTGAGTAGTTACTTTGTTTGCAATCTCTTTGACTCCCTACCCAGCTGACTTCCGTCACTTTGTTAATTTAATTAAGATAATTAATAACTGCTTTAATTATTTAATTGAATTAACTGTTACTAGATTAAGCTTTAGGAATAAGAAGTCGGCAAAATATAAGTAAGGGATTTGTGAGAAGTTTATAGATGAGAATGATCATTCCAACTAATTAATTTCCAGCCGAATTCTTCGGTATATTCAAAGATTGTTAAAGCGGTATTATCGTTTTTAGTATGTTTATATAAGTGATGAAAGGTCTGACTATCCCATTTCTCTGGCATAATTAAGGTATACAAAAGAGCTTTGAGAGTTCCTCCGTGAGTGACAACCGCAATGGTTTGATGTTCAAGTTTAGATAGATCATTAAGAATTTCACGAGCTCTTTGGTAAAAGTCATAGTAATTTTCTTCTTCTGCGTAATGCCAGTTTTGATCTTCAATATGATTAATAATTTCTGTTTCTATCTCAATTAAAACTGGGTCATCAAAATGAAGATCATGAACAGCAGCTGGGCTTTTAAATTCATGTAAGTTTTCTAAAATTGTAGGTTGAGGTAAGTTTAGAGTTTGGGAAATGGCTTCCGCAGTGCTGACTGCCCGATCGTAATGACTGGTATAGACTGCCTCAATAGGTAATGATTTTAGTCGAGCAGCGACAACTTGGGCTTGTTTCTGACCAAGCTCAGTTAGTTGGGTATGAGCATGTTGTTTTTTTCTAGCTAAATTATGTGTGGTTTCACCGTGGCGAACAAAGTAGACTAACATCGGTTAAATCTTACAGTTAAAAAATAATTTTGTAAATTAATGAGCTTTTGTTTTATCTTTTTTGTAATACCAGAAATTGCCGATTTGTTTGTACGGTTTCCAGTTTTTAAAGTGGTAAGTTTGAGTGATAACTTTAGCTCCAGCTTTGAGTTCGATCTGGAGCTTTTCTTCTAATCGATCAACAGCTGGTTGTAATAAATAAATAAAAACTACATCAGCTGGATAGTAGTTGCGGTCAAATACATTGCCATGGAGAAAGTGAGTGTTTTTTAAACTCAACCGGTGAGCAGATAATCTAGACATCCACACTCTAATCCAGGATTGCTCAATCCCGTAACTGTTCGCACCAATCTTGGCGGCTTCTAGAACTACCCGGCCATCACCAGAACCGAGTTCGTAAAAATTTTGATCTGGTTTTAAGCCAGATTCTTTAAGAGCATCTTTGATTTTGTATTGTTTTGTACGAACATATGGGGCATCAGTTCCAGCGAACCATGATAGGCCTAGGAAAGATAATATTAAAGCAATAAAGGTAAAAATGTTTACTTCCATAAATTATTTGCCGAGTAATTTTAACAAAGTAATTTTTAATCCAGTAGCTTGATCAATCAGGTTAAATAAGTAATAGAGGGGGGTATTAAAAATTAGATCATATGTGCCGACATACTCAACTAGTTTGCCACCATAGCCTTGTTTAAAACGATGAAATCCTTGCCATGGATCTTTAGGATCAGCATCTGGTCCAAGTGCTCCCCAGAGATCAAATTGTTTTAATTTTAAACTTTTACCGTAAAGAATGGCTTCCCATGCAACTAAATTGTTAGCCATAACTTCTCGATGAAGACTACTTGATCCACCATATGGATAGTAAAGTTTGTTTTTAAAGTGAACTAACATCCAACTGCTCAAAGGTTTGTTCTGATAATAACCAACTGCAACTTTAGCCATTTTTTTAGATTTGAGTAATTTCCAAACAGTTCGATGATAGGTTTCATTATGGCCGTGATAACCTTGCCGCTCAGTTGTTTCAAAATACAATTTTAAATAATCTTCAAAGGCTTTATCCTCGTCAGTGATTTTAACCGTAACACCTTTTTTTTGAGCAAGTCGGAGATTATAACGGGTTTTCTGATGTAGTTGGGCCAAGAGTTCATCTTCGGTTTTAGTTAGATCTAAAACAAAATTGAATTTGGTAAATAACGGCTTAGGTGATAAAGAAAATTGTGGATGAACTGAATAGTTTGGGGTATCAGCAGCTATATCTGGTTCAACTTTGATAAATAAGCAATTATGTTTCTGGCCGATCAGTGTTAGGGCTTCGGCTAATAACTTATCAGGTAACGGACCTTTTGGTAGATATCCGACTTGTTGATTGAGTAGGGGGATTTGGTGGAGGGTTAACTGAAAAGCAGTCACCATTTTCCCTTTTTTGAAGATGCCATAGCGAAGTACAGGTATGCCCATTTGAGAGCGGAACTCGCCCCATTCCCAAGATTGAATAACATGGGTAACTAGATTGTTATATTGAATTCGGTCTTTCTCAGTTAATTGTCGTAAGTCCATGGAATGATTATAACTTAGCAAGCAGTCAGCAGCTAGCAGCTAGTAGCTGATTCTTTTGCTGATAGCCAAAGCTGAAAGTAGATAGTTTCTGACTCATAGTCTTTACTTATATAGTATTTTGTGCTAATATACCAGTTATGACTATTCGTCAGTTACTATTAATCATCGTCGGCGCTCTAATTTTAATTAGCTTTGTAACAGCTTTAATTTTATTTATCCGAAGTCGTTCAGTAGCTAAAGTTAATACTGTTCCATCTCCGACACCTGTTGTTTCAGAGATGCAATTACCAGTCACAACTCCAACCGAAACTACACCGGTTAATGGTTTAGGAAAAACACATTCAGTAAATGGAACTGTTTTTAGTTATCCAACTAATTGGGGATTATTAACTTGTACTAATTCAATGAATTTTGAACTTGATCCATACAGTAATCAGAATTCCAAAGTTGCTTGCGATGTAGCTAAAAAGCCGATTACTGTTATTGTAAATGGGCCTGCATGTCAGGGTGGAGTCATCGCAAATATTGAAGGAACACAAGTAATGAGAATCCAAAAATCAGTTGAAAA
>CAZZEB010000046.1:3605-7763 GCA_964652495.1 uncultured Gammaproteobacteria bacterium | reverse complement strand
AAAATTTGCAAATTCACTATTGTCCGACCTCTACAATTTCCGAAGCAATCTTTGCAATGTTGTCATTCCCTCATTTCCGTCATTGCGAGGTACGAAGCAATCCTTTGTGTCATTCCCATAAAAATGTTAATCTATATAAACAAAAACACGGATTCCCGCCTACGCGGGAATGACACAAAACAGATTGCCACGTCGATGACTCCTCGCAAAGACGTAATTTAGTTTTTTTGTCATTCCGTGCTCGACACGGAATCTATATAAATAAAAAGTGGTATAATCTTCCTACAACTTAATATTTAAATGCATTTGAGTCTATCCTAATAGACAAGCAGCGTAGAAAAAGCATTAGCAAAACTACGACGGAAGCCAGCCGTAAAATATAGCAAAGTGTGTCGGTAACGGAGCACTCACAAGTGATTAAGATCACCAACGTTCCACACACCTTCGGGTGTGTTTTTTTATATCTTAATCAAAAGCAAAGTGGTACCACGAGTCTTTCCTCGTCTTTGCAGCAGCTTTCTGTTGTAAGGAAGAGGTTTTTTTATGGTGTTAAAAGACAAACAAATTATCGGTTCCACATTTGCTAATCGATCTCCAGATCGTGATATTCTTAGTGGCAAAACCTGGGTTATAAAAGTCGGAACTGAAATTCTAACTACCAGAAGATTTGATAATGAGGTCTCTAAAATAGCAGCTCGATATCAAAGTTTTAATTCCATATCACAGATAATTTCTCAATTGAAAGCATGCGGATCACAATTAGTTTTAGTTAGTTCTGGAGCCGTTGCCTGTGGACGAATGGAAAACCAGAGACTTGATCAAGAAATGCTTTGTTTAGAATCTTCTTCAGATAATCGAGCAAAGTTATCATTGCTTAAACAAAGATCAGCTGCTATTGGACAAGTAGTTTTAGCAGATCTTTGGCGACGATCCTTTCGCAAAGTTGCACTTTATACTGAGCAAATCTTAGTAGATGATCACAATTTAAATATTGGCATTCAAAGTATTAGTCAAAATATTTCTCGAAGTGATTCCATATCAATTATTAATGCCAACGATGCTCTATCAGAATCTCATCTGCAAAAATGCGCTGACAATGATCATTTAGCCAGATTAATAGCTGAAGGTATTAATGCTGATTTTCTAGTTTTTATTACACAATCTGAAGGAGTTTTAGATGCCAAAAAACAACTAATTCATTATCTTTCAGCTAAAAATAAAATCTCGATTCATGATCATGGAAAAACCAGTAGTGGTTCAGGAGGAATTATCTCAAAAGTTATAACCGCACAACGCTTTGCTAATACTGGATCAACTAGCATTATTACTAATCATCTTGGATTATCTAAAATTATTCAGGGACAACAATCAGGAAGTTGGATCTATGATTAGATTATTTCTCACAATAGTGCGAAGTATTTGATGAAGCCACTAACTGATACCTCTCCCCATTACAATTTAGTGTATCTACCATCAAATGAGGGATTCGTTGTTCTTGCATAATTGTGTATGTCGAGTAAAATTCTTGAACTCCAACGTAATACTCTTTTCCACTTCCTCGCATTTGATCGTACTGAGCATTTAACTGATTAGTTTCTTTAATATTTTTTTAAACTACAGAATACATATAAAACGTGGTTTTTATCGCAATTAAAATTTTAATCACAATGGTAATAGCTCGAAAATATTTACTCTTAAATCCTGCATACAACGGGATAATCACTGCAAATGGGAGTAACTGAATTTGGCTCACATAACGTAATAAATTAGGGGCCGGAGTAAATAATGAAAAGACTAGTAAGCCAGTAATAATGAAAAAGCTAGCGTAAATAATATATCGCTCTTTAACATTCTTAGTTCTAAATGTGACAAATGTTAAAAAAGCTAAAGATAAAAAGGCGATTCCAGAAAACAATGGCCCGGCAGCGCCCACCCGATTGTTATAAAGACTGACACTATCCTCAACCTCATCCATGCTAAATGTAAACGGCATCTTTAACCGAGCCACATTTTCGGCTGCTCTTGGATCACCGCTAGTAGAGTCTTGTGATCTAGAAAAGATCCCATAAAACAATAATGTAAATTTATCATCCTTATCCAAATTCTTTGGCACATTGTTGTATGCCACACTTCCCATTAATTCGGGGATATTAGTTGGATAAAAAAAGTAACTATGTGCCAATCCATTTCTGACATAAGGTAAATATGCAAAAATCGCTGAACAGATAATAAAAATCGATAAAAAGATTTTTAAAGATTTATTAAATCGATACTCTATGTTCATAAAACGATTAGCAACTACAAACAAGAAAAGAACCACTAAAATCAAAGCAATTGGTAAATGACTGTACTTAGTACTCACCAGTAAAATAATCGACATCAAAAATGACATCACTGCCCAATGAGCTTTTAAATCTATGATAATAATTATTAATGAAGTGATCGCGATAACTAATAATTGATAACCAAAACCATCCTGCATGAAAGTTAAAAATTGAATTAAAAATACTGGTTGAATCACCACTAATAAACTCAGCAATACGGATAAGAACTTAGATATATTTAATTTCCGAGATAATATATACAAAAATTGAGCGGCAATAATCGCAATTGCTAGATTCATCACCTTCGCGGTATTAATCCATCCTGTTAGTGAATAAATACTCGACTGAATTTCCCATAACGCTGAAGGATAACCTTCAGCAAAGATCTGGCTTGGTAAGTGTTGTTTAAAGTTAATTAATGGCTGGTATACCGGATTCCAACCATTTGATAACGCAATAATTGCTGATTGATGATAACCTTGACCATCCCAACTAGTGTCATATGTATACCGCAACCCCGCTGAAACCATTGCTAGAACTGAGAACAGTGCCACAAATAATAGCAAAGAAATATACTTGCCAGATTCCATTTGTTTCTTCATAAAATTGGTCAAAAAAAGTAGGCTCAATAAGCCGCAGTACATTAAAAATGAACTAATCAAAGTAATGTTGCTGATTGGGACTCCCAAAAAGAATCCAATCCGGATAAATAGGATTTCGAATATTAAATAACCTAAAGATAGGCAGGTGAACAGTTCTAATTTTGACATATCTCGTTAAGTTTAGTACATTATACCTTCTATGATTTGTCTGCCCAGATTATATCACTCATTTTTATCGTGCACTCCTAACTTAAGTTTACAGAATATTTTTTTAGAGAATCATCTCTGAAGTCTTAACTAATTTATCACTTTATCGGGAATCAGGAAACCCTGTATGTGGAAAGATATTGCTCAAGTAGATAAATATCAATATGTAAGGACTAGTCCTTATTTAATACGCTTTATGGGTGCTTTAGGCGCCTGTGCTAGCCTTCTAATGGGGTACGGTTTTTGGAGCTATTTAAACCTAAATATCTTTTATTTAATTATCTTTGGTCCAATTGTTTTCTTCTTAATTACAAATAAGTTTCTAAGATTCTTAATTCAACTATTCTACCCACGATTTGATATTAAAAAACATGAAGAATTTATTAATGATTATTGGGATAAAAATCCAGAACCCTCTATCGATATCTTTTTACCTTACGCCGGTGAAGAAATCGAAGTCCACGAAGCAGTCGTCAAAGCTGCAGTCAATCTAAATTATAAAAATTACCGAGTATACATGCTGGATGATTCAGGAAAAGATGATCACAAAAAATTAGCTCAGAAATATGGTTGTATTCACCTGTCCCGACCAAATAAAGGTGAATATAAAAAATCCGGTAATCTCGAGTATGGTTACGCTCATTCTGAAGGTGAATATATTTTCATCTTAGACGCTGACTTTATTCCAGCGCCAAATGCTCTAAAAGACATGATTCCTTATATGGCTCAAGATAAACAAATCGGTATCCTCCAAACACCTCAGTATTTTGAACAAACTGATGACGTTCATAATCGCTCTCGAATCGAATTTGGCGGTGGCAATATTGTTGAAGACTTTTATCGAATTATTTTGCCTTGTCGAGACGAATTCCGTGCTGGAATGTGTGTTGGAACCAGTGCGCTCTATCGCCGAACTGCTATTGAAAAATTGCATGGAACACCAAAAGTACATGCAAGTGAAGACTTAGCTACCGGATTATTAATTACCCAACACGGTTTTTATGTTAAATATTTACCGTTAATCG
>CAZZEB010000046.1:2336-3595 GCA_964652495.1 uncultured Gammaproteobacteria bacterium | reverse complement strand
AGATTCATTCCAGAGTTATTTCAAACAACATCTTCGATGGTGTAGCGGTAATTTAGTTTTCGCTAAATACTGGCCGACTGCACGAATGAGTTTGATGGCGCGATTAATTTACTTAGTAAATCCAATGTATTATTTATCCGAAGCCTTATCAGTTATTTTCTGTTTCCAATTTTTGATCTTGCTTTATTTCCATAACGACAGCTTATCTATTTTTCATACTTTGTACTTCCTCCCATATATCATCGTTAGCAAAATCATGATCCCTGTTTCCAAGATAAACAAAGGGAAAATCGGCACTAAATTAGCAGCTTTAAATAATTCCTACACTTACTTTTACACCTTCATTACCATGGTCACTAAAAGCGTTCCAGCCTGGCATCCTACAGGTCTTAAAATTAGTGGCGTCAGTTCGGACTTTTTGAAAAACGTCAATATTGGTATTGGTATCTCTTCGATTTATATTGCCCTATTCTTATATGTAATTGTCAGCAAACCAGATATTTTTGGTAACTATAATGCTTATGCGGTATTGGCTTGGAGTTTTTATTCCGTTTTCTGGCATGTCGCTTATTTAACTATGGTTGCCAGATCAATTCATCAATCTAGAGTTGAAGAAATTCCATCAAAAACTAGACGGTTATTTATGACTGGTGAAACCCACTTTCTTGCCACATTATGTTTGTTATTATTTTTGTCAGCTACTTTCAATGCTACCGTTACTTTACAAAAACCAAATACCCCAACTGCCATAGCTATTGCTAAATTCTCCGGTCAAAATCCAGAGCCAGAAATCACAACCATAGCTCAAGCCCAAGTTGCTGCTGAAACCCCACAATTAGCTACTCCAGAAGTATTATCTGCCACTGCTCAGTACGTTCCAGCTGAACCCCAAGATATAACTTTTATTATCGAAAGTGGTGATACATATTCCAAGTTAGCTGAAAAAGCTGTTTTACAATATGATTCATCATTAACCAAAGCTCAATCGACCTATGCCTCATATAAAATCATTAATAGTTTAGAAGAACGTCAGAAATTAACACCCGGTAAAGAGATCACCTTCACAACTGAACAATTATCAACAAGCATTGCTGCTGCCAAAGAATTTAAAAAATAGTTTAAAGTCAAATGCTTATGTTTTATTTGCCGAATTTTCACTAGAAGGTGCAAATAGTTGCGCTTCTTTGTCAATAAAAAAATACAATTCAGAAGAGTTATCAAAAGCAATAGAAGAAGTTCTTTACCCTGCTATGGAATCA
>CAZZEB010000046.1:0-2326 GCA_964652495.1 uncultured Gammaproteobacteria bacterium | reverse complement strand
ATTTGCCTTAGCGTACAAAGGAAAATGTTACAAGAATTAATGAGTTATATAATTTATTAGATAAAGAAGTTTTTAGCACCTCGATATTTTCGATTGAACTCTCCATTCTCCAATCAACATCTTCACCTGTCATTTTATTCTCATTAAAGAAAACAATTGCATCAATTTGTGGGTAAAAATTAGGAATCTGAACATCTAACATATCTTTTAACCACTCGGCTTTATTACCCCCTTCAGAGGCCGTATTTACCTCAGATAACATCAAAGGTTTATCGGTTATTTTTGTTAATTCATCGTAAGACTTTTTAAACACCCCGCTAAAACTTGTCCAGCCACTCCACTCTTTAGCAGTACCCCAGTTGTAGCCATCAATTGCTACCCAATCAACATATTCATCTCCTGGATAAAGTTTGGCGTACGGAATAGTATTTGAATTAGAGGTATTAAACGACAAAACCCAAATCACATTATTAGCATTCTCCTCTTTCATAACAGTGTGAAATCTTCGCCACGCATTAATAAAATCTTCAGGTTTGCTCTTAACCTTATCAACACTCCAATACATATTTGGATGATTCATCTCCCAAGCAAAACGCAAAAAAATCGGCTTGTTATATGACTTCAAATTTGCAGCGACTTTTCTAAAATATCCATCACAACTACCACTTCCAATAGTTTCATAAAGGGATTTACCATTATTTTTACATTCTTCAAAAAATGATGGATTTGAACTGATAATCGGTGTCCAACGATTGCTGTAAATTTCATTTAATTTTATCAACAAATCAGGATCCGCTAAATAGGCCCAACCTGAATAAATATTGGCAAAGGCCATTTTCTTACCCATGTAGTCTTCAAACATCAGCTGAGTACTGACATCTAAAGTTTTTGTTTGACTATCCCAAAAACCACCAGTCCATGCCCCAATATAAACCTCTCGAGGTGGTGGAGTTTTAACCTGTTCTTCAGTAGTAATCTGTTTCTTTGGTGCGAATAGCAGCATTACCACTGAAATAATAATAATTGTTATTCCTCCAGTAATAATTACGGATTTATTCATAAGTTTGGATTATTTGATAATACCTTAAAAAAACAAAAAACGGGTAATAATTATTTCTTAGACTTGTCAGCAAAATACTTTTGGAGTTTCTGAGCATATATTTGTCGTTCTTCATATGTTACCCATCTTTTATTATCATGATTTTGATACAAATTATCTCCTTTAAATCTAGCAAAAACATGAACATGGAAGTGCCAAACATCTTGATTGCCATCAGGTTCATTATGCTGACGAGTTGAAGTTCCATCACAATCATAAGTTTCTCTGATTGCTATAGCGATTTTCTTAGCAGTTTTATACACCGCTGCAATCTCGTCTTCTGATATGGAATAGATATTTTCAGTGTGCTGCTTAGGGAGTACCAAAACATTTCCTGGGTTATTTACCCACCATTTTGGTGATACATAAGCCAAAGTCTCAGCATCTTCATAGACAATCTGATCTTTAGTATTGATCTCATCTTCCTCACCACTAATAACTTTACAGAAAGGACATTGATAATCATCAGGTTGATGTGAAAATTTAGACAAATTGTACCTCTATTATTTGGAGCGGGTGAGGGGACTCGAACCCCTGACGTCCACTTTGGAAAAGTGGCATTCTAACCACTGAATTACACCCGCGCGTCGAAGAAAGCTTTCGCTTCCACATCTGCTATTTTTGCAAAAACGAAGCCTAAATTCAAGCCATAACTCATAATATGAAGCTATCTACCCTCTTCTTTTAGACAAAATTAACAATTATTGGACAAAAAAAGGTATAATACAGCAGACATGTACCGCAGGGTCATGAAGGATGAATTATTTCATTCCGACACGCCCCCATAGCTCAGTGGATAGAGCAAGACGGTTCTAACGTTTTGGCCGGGGGTTCGAGTCCCTCTGGGGGTACATTTTGTAAATCAGTTAATAAAATAATTTGCTTTAATCTTTAATGCTTCCTATTTTTCTTCTGACTTGATTTTTGAATGTTCTTTTTCTTTCTTCGTTTGTCTTTTTCTGCTTGGGTAATTTCACGTCGATTTAAACTTTGATTTTTAATATTGTCCTGAATTATTCTATCTCTATTAATTTTTTCAGCAATCCCAACATAATCTTGCCCACCAATACTGGGAACCCTGAAACTCATTACTGTTTTTTCATCTTCAGTAAAAACAGAATAATCACCCATACCGATAATATCCATTCCCACTAAAAAATCTGCACCAAAAATACCTGGAGCTTCAACTATTCTAACAAACATAAAAGTAACACTATTAGGAAGTAA
>CAZZEB010000045.1:0-7836 GCA_964652495.1 uncultured Gammaproteobacteria bacterium | reverse complement strand
ACGTGCAGAATAATCCCAGGTCACCCCAACCTTCTTTCGTGGATTAAAAACATTTTCTGGATCAAAAATTCGCTTTATCTCTTCAAAAACTCCATACATTCGATCACCAAACATTAATTTCAAGAACGGAGCACATTTCAAACCATCATTATGCTCTCCTGCCATAGAACCACCATACTCAAAAACCAGCTCAAAAACTTTCTGTTGAATCTCCGGGATCTGTTTATGAGCTTCCGGATTATTCAAATCCATTAAGGGGATAATATGAAAATGTCCATTTCCAATATGTCCAGCAATCGTCAGAGTTAATTTGTACGATTTCAAAACTTCTTCTAATCTCGGCATAAACTCAGGTAATTTATGAGGTTCAACAATAATATCGTCTATAAACGGAGCAGCTACTTTGTCAGTAATATGGTGTCTCAGTAAATTAAAGCTCTCGCGTCGCATCAGCCAATACTTTTTAGATTCAACCGCATCTTTGGCGATATGAGCTTTAACTGGTAAACCAGCTACACCCTCAAGTGCTGCTTGAGCTGCTTTAGTCGCCTCTTCATCGGTATCAGCTGTAAATTCTGCAATTAAAGTCAATTTTGGATAATGATGGGTAATCTGTTCCCCTAACTCAGGTAGAAATAGTTTCAACAATTCAAACCAGTTAGCTCCTTGAAACTTCCCAGCCATCTCACTCAAATACTTTACAGCAATAATCAAAGTTTGATCATCAAAACATTCAAAACTCTCAGGTTTAAACTCTAAAACTTTATTAATAACATCAGCTAACGGAGTCAAACTTTCAATAGTTATCACTAATAACCGTGCGTGTTCTTTTGGATGAATTAGCTTCATTTTGGCTTCAGTGACAATACCTAAAGTTCCTTGTGATCCAACAATCACCTGATTTACATCAAATTTCCCATCCCGCCAGACATCCCATAAATAATAACCAGCTGAGTTCTTAGAAACTTTTGGTCGAATTCTTTCTAATTCATCTTTGTTATCCTCATATAACTGCCAAATTCGCCGATAGATCTCACCCTCCAAACTATCCTCAGCCTTTTTAGCATCTAATTCTTCAACAGTTAAAGCCTTAAAAATATGCTCCTCACCATCTCGCAAAATAACCTTTAGTTCATCAATCCAATTTTTTGTTGATCCAAAAGTTAAACTTTTCTCACCAGCAGCGTTGTTACCAATCATTCCGCCTACCGCACATATCTCTCTGGATGAAGTATACGCCGGAAATAACAGTTTTTTCTCAGTCATGGTCCGCTTTTCAAAATCTCGATAATAAATACCCGGTTGGGTCACAGCATAATCATCACCAACCTCTAATAATTGATTCATATGTTGTGTTACGTCCAAAATAATTGAATCATTTAATGAACCGCCACTCATACAAGTTCCCGCAGCCCGAACAGTTAGAGATAAATTCATATCTTGATGACTGTTAATGAACTTGACTAAATTCTTGATATCTTCCGCCGATTTTGGATATATAACTACAGCGGGTTTAATTTCGTAAATACTAGCATCGTGACTATATTTAACTAAAGTTTCTGGATCGTCTAAAATCTCACCCTGAACAACATCTTTAAGGGCATCTTTGAGCAGCATAAATTTATCATAACATAACTACTTTAATTTCATAGTTTTAAATATTGAACTCTTGATCTTATGAGAATTATTTAACTGACTCGTCTGATAAAACAACGCCGTATCATAAATCGGCTGTGAGATCTTTTTCATCTCTCCCTTAATTAACAATCGTTTATAAATTCGCTCATATCCATCAGCCATAATCTCTCCACTAAATTTATTTAACGCATGAATTCGACAATCTATCCGGTTCAAATTTTTCACTCTCCTAACAGCATCTACCATATCATCAATATCGTTAGCTATAAAACCTGTTTTACCATCGAGGATCAATTCGGGAATAGATCCCATCGCAAAAGCTAAGACTGGACAACCACAAGCCATTGATTCAATTAATGTCAGTCCAAATGGTTCACTCCAAGTTAATGGATGCAAAAAACATAAAGCTTTACTCATTAATTTATTTCGTTCTTCCTCATCAACTTCTCCAATCCATTGAATCTGATCATTTAATTCTGGCTCAACATATTTTTTATAGTAATCTACATCGGGTTGATAATCCGTTTCCAATTTTGCTGCAATAATTAAAGGTAACTTTGTTCTTTTAGCAACTTCAATTGCATTGTGAACACCTTTTTCAACAGAAATCCTTCCAACAAATAATAGATACCCCCCATGCTGATCACTAAATGGATATCCATTCATATCTAAACCGTTATAAACATTACCAATATAATTTAGACCTGGTTCTGGAACAGCTTGAGATTTAGATATGGTTACATAATTAGGATTATTCATTTTTTTAAAGAGTTTGGCATTATTTTCATTTAATGCCCCATGAAGTGTCATTACTACTGGAGTTGTAGCTAAGTTAGCAGTTGGCACACTCATATCATTAACATGATCGTGAATAATATCGAATTCATTTTGCATAGAATAAGCTAAGCCTATATTTAACATTGACAAATTGTTGGCACCATAAATTCCAGGTACCTTGGCTGCTCTCAAGGACTGTGGACAAACGGAAACTAACTTTGCTTTAGTCACAGAGTCACCACTCGCAAAAAGAGTAACTTCATGCCCTCTTTTAACTAACTCCTCAGTTAAAGTTGAGATAACACGCTCGGTCCCCCCGTATTTTTTCGGAGGAACACTTTCAATGACTGGTGCTATTTGTGCTATTTTCATCACTGACTAATTTATCCATCCACGGTGATAACTCTCTAAAAGGATCGAAAGAATTATGTAAGTATCGTTAATTGATTGCTAGGCTTATAGTATATTGATTTCCATTCAGTAATTTGTTAAGTTAAACTCAATGCCTCTTAGCGATAAAGATTTACTAAATATGAGTCGTCAATGTTTAATTGACAACTCGACTTCAGAAGGAATTTGTGCATCCGGTAAAGAAGAAATATATGGCTGTATCTTCGGCCGAGATACTTCATTATCCGTGTTAAAGATATTAAATGCTCATAGCCGATCACCACAATTAGAGTTACTCGAAGTATGTCGTCGAGCTTTGATTACTCTCACTTCTTTACAAGGACAAACATTTAATTACGAAAGTGGTGAAGAGCCCGGTAAGTTTATACATGAATTTCGCCGACAAGGATTTGATCATTTAATTAGTTTAGATAAGCCTTGGTATATCTATCCAGATGGTTATTTAAAAAATTATGACTCTATCGACTCCACCCCTCTGGCATTAATTGCCTTACATCGATATTGGCAAATCACGCAAGACAATGAATTCTTACTTAATGTTTTACCATCAGTTGAATTAGCCATTAATTGGATTATTACTTATGGAGATATTGATAAAGATCTATTGATTGAATATGACACAATTGAATCTCGAACTCATGGTGGATTAGTAGTTCAATCTTGGACCGATTCACATCAATCGCTTCGACAAGCCAATGGTCAAATGCCTAAATATCCAATTGCACCTGTTGAAGCTCAATCCTATGCTTGGTTAGCGCTTAAATTATGGGGAGAATTTTATCTTCAACAATCACCATCATTTGGTAAAAAAATTAATTCATTTGCTAATAAACTTAAAACCCAATTTAATCAGAATTTTATGCATTTTGATGGCCATGGTTATTATCCAGTCCAAGCTTTAGATGGTGATAAAAATCCGATTTTTACAGTTACAGGAAATTCACTATTACCTTTATGGGCAACCTATTTTGAAAATGGGAAACCAGAATCAATTATTGAGAACCATTACATTCCATATATCGTCGAACGTAGTTTTAAATCTGATATGTTTGATGAAACCGCGGGCATTAGAACAATGAGTACCTTATCTCCAACCTTTAACTGTGGTAAAGATTCGTATCATAATGGTAGTTTTTGGCCAATATTAAATGGATTAATCCATGAAGGTTTAATCTTATGGAAATTTGATCGCCACGCAGAGTTATTGAAAAAAGCCTCACTATATTCGGTCCAACACTTTGAAACACCAATTGAGCTATATATTAAATCTGATAAAGGTCATTTAACTGAATTTTTAGGCGATAATGGTCAAAAAGGATGTTTATCTCAATCTTGGTCAGCAGCGGCTATTCTTGATTGGCTCAGCTAGGTTTACTATATTTTAATAATTAATCCTTCTAATCCTCTTAACTTAATCTCTGCTAAATTAACTTGATCTTTTTTATCCAAATAAGTTGAAATTAAAACATTCCCTACACCTTCTCCCACATTAACATTTAAGTCAAAATCAGCATAATTCAAAACTACTAATATTTTTTCACCATCTAATTCCCGCCAAAAACCAAAATAATTATCATCACCAATAGATTGATAAGTCCCCTCCAATAAGACTTTTGAGTTTTTTCTAAGCGCAATTAATTGCCGATATAAACTCAACATCGATTTCGGATCATCCCACTGTAACTGAACGTTATTATTCTGGTAATCATCCGCTACAGGCAACCAGGTTTCGACATTAGAAAATCCCGAATATTTATCGCTATTCCATTGCATTGGAGTACGTTGTGGATCACGATTTAAACTAGCTTCCAGTTTTCCTGAGGGATCTTTTTTCTTATCATCCGGAATAAAGACATCATGCATCCCTATTTCTTCTCCCTGATAAATATAAACCTGCCCTCTTAAAGTCAGCTCTAACATCGCAAGCAGCCTCGCTTGCTTTTCTCCATATCGACTCACAACCCGCCCACTATCATGATTTCCTAAAACATAAATTGGCACAAAATCAGCTCCTACTTCCCGATCATAGTTATCAATTAGCCAACGGTAAGCACCAGCATTCCAAGGTTGTTTAAATAATTTAAAATTAAATGGGGCATGATTCATTACCTTTCCTGATCGATACCACTGCGCTAACTCAGCTGGCTCTAAATCCCACAACTCAGTAATTACAAATTTATTCGGCCACTGATTCACATACTCCATTAATTCTGCCACCAACTCTTTTGTTTCAGTTTGACCAACAGTATACGGATGTAACCATGAACCATAATCATCAGGACCAGCATCATAATTTGGATTTTTTGGTTCATCTAACAATTGAGCATTTTTATAAACCCAATAAAAAGCATCCATTCTAAAACCATCGACACCTCGGTCTAACCAAAACTTTAAAACGTGCTTCATGGCATCTTTGACTTCAGGATTTCGCCAATTTAAATCTGGTTGCTCTGGCATAAAACTATGCAAATAATATTGCTCTGTTTTCTCATCCCATTGCCAAGCTGATCCCCAGAAAACACTCACCCAATTATTCGGCGGGCCACCATTTTTACCATCATGCCAATAATACCAATCACGTTTGGGGTTATCTTTTGAACTTCGTGATTCTATAAACCAATGATGTTTATCTGAAGTATGATTAGGCACATAATCCATCATGATTTTTATATCTCTTTGGTGCGCCTCTTTAATTAATAAATCTATATCTGATAAATTTCCAAATAATCGATCGATTTGTGTATGGTCTGAAATATCATAACCAAAATCAGCCATGGGAGATTCATATACTGGAGAAAGCCAAATGGCATCAATTCCTAAATTTTTTAAATAATCTAAATGCCAGATAATCCCCTGGAGATCTCCGACGCCATCATTATTGCTATCTTGAAAGCTCCGGGGATAAATCTGATATACAACTGCGTGATTACCCCAACTAGATTTTGAATGCATAGGCAGTTTCATTATTTCGCCTATCATTTTCCAGTGTCAAGGTGATCTTTTTAAACAGATCTTTTAGACATCTAAGTGACGGGACTTACCACCTTTTTGACCTGCTTTGCTAGCTCGACTAGGGTTATATTTGAAATTTCCGCTGCTTACTTTCCCACCCTGTCGACCAATCTGACTATAGAAAGCCTCACCGTGACGAGCCGCAGTTACATTTCCACCAGCACTCCCTGCTCTGGCATGTCCCTCTGCATCACCGTGCCAACCTTTACCTTTAGATTGTTTCTTTGGCATCAACTATCACCTCCCAACTATATAGATCAAGCTTAGAAACATTCAATAAGACGAAAACAACGTATGAGTAATAAATTAGTAAGAAACAAGCAGTTTTTATTGACTTAAAAAATTTCTAACTTATAATTTCCTCAGTAAGAAATTTTCCTTACTGCGTATGGCAAAAAATATTCTTGTCGTTGAAGACGATGCTGGTTTACAAAAATATCTTCGAGAACTGTTATTAAATAACGGGTATTCTGTTCAAACAGCAGGAGATGGTGTACAAGCTTTAAATATGATTCAGCGCCTAGCGCCAGATTTAGTCATTCTAGATCTGGGACTTCCAAATATGAGTGGCGAAGCAGTTTGTATGGAAATTCGTAAAAACCACGCCGATGTCCGAGTAATTATTTTAACTGCAAAAGACGATGTCTCAAATGTCATTCAAGGTCTTAATTTAGGTGCTGATGATTATATGACAAAACCTTTTATTGCCGATGAGCTATTAGCCAGAATTAAAGCTAGACTCCGTTATCAAGAAGGTGACGATAACAAACTAGTAGCAGATGATTTATCACTAGACAGTCAAAGTTTAGAAGTTAAACGCGGCAATAAATCAATCCAACTTACTCCCCAAGAATTTAAGTTATTACAATATTTACTCGGTAACAAAGGTCGTATCTTAACTCGAGAAATGATCCTTAATCGTGTATGGTTATACTCTCCAGATATCGAAACTAGAGTGGTTGATGTTTACATGGGATATTTACGCAAAAAAATCGATGCAGATTTTGATAAAAAATTAATTCAGTCAGTCCGAGGTTTTGGATATATGATTAAAGAATAATTAATAATTATTTAATCTAACTTCTGCTGTAGTCCCTTGGCCAACTTTTGATTTCAAAGATAATGATCCTCGATGTTCTTGAATAATATGTTTACTTAAAAATAATCCTAAACCAACTCCAGTTTTCATATTATCAATTGCTTTATAAAAACCATCAAAAACCTGTCGCACTTCATCAGAGTTCATTCCCTTACCATGGTCGACAATAGTAACAACTAAATCTTGAGATATGCACTGAATGGTTAAATCTATTTCAGTATCCGCGGGGGAGAATTTGGCTGCATTATCCATCAAATTTATAAAAACTTGAATTAATTTATCATAATCACCAATAACTCGATCCTCATTATCTTTAACTAATATTTTAAAATTAACTTTTCTATCAGGATGGGCAATTTCGAAATAGGACATTACTCTTTTTAAAATATCTATTACCGAACATTCTTTCCAAACAAACGTTAACTCTCCAGTCTTAATCCGATTCATTGCTAATAATTCGTCGGTTAAATTAACTAGCCGTCGACATTCCCAAGATAGTTGTTCTACCCATTTTGCCTCAACACTATCTCTACCTTCCATTCGCTGTTGAAGTAACTGAATATATCCACTTACAGATGTTAAAGGAGTTCTAAATTCATGTGCCGCAATATTTATAAAAATATCTCTAACAGCTAATGCTTTTTGATTTTCTTCATTTAACTCTGCTTTTCTAATTGCTAAACTTGCCATCGCCGAAAATAACTTCATAGCTTCTAAATCTTTTTCATCAAAATGATCCTTTTTCGTTGAATGCAAACTAATAACTGCAATTGTTTTATTCCGATAATGTAACGGATATATTAGCGAAGATTTAACACCATTCTCAATTAATTTTGGATGAATAGCCGGTTCGCTTTTCAAATCTGCTAGCAGGGGTTTTCCAGATTTTAAAACTTCAT
>CAZZEB010000044.1:0-7878 GCA_964652495.1 uncultured Gammaproteobacteria bacterium | reverse complement strand
GGTTCATCGAAGCTATTTTACCTATATTTACAGAAAAATACAAGAAACAGTTATAAATCAGTACATATTAATAATGAAAGCTAGGCTTTTATCAGTTTCTCTGGCTATAATAATCTCAATGAAAGGTCAATTTTGGCGAAGCATCAACTTCTGGATAATACTAATTCTGGCCTTATTGATTGTTTTGCCATACGGTGCAGTAGTTACTGGACGTCAGACTCTATTACCCTCAGCTAATTTGATTCAAGGTGTTTTTTCCCCCGGACCAGCTTGGAAATTCTGTTGTCATCGAGGAAATGAACATCAATATTATTTAGATTTTGGCGCGCCATCTTGGCAATTAGAACCATTAACTTCAAAAGTAAATCAATTAATTAGCCAAGGGACTTTACCATTTTGGAATGACAATAGTGGTCTAGGTTTTCCGCTCATGGCTGACTTATCCTCTGCTGGGGTATTTCATCCACTTCATTGGTTCAACTTTCTATTCCCTGGCCAATATGGTCTAAATTTATTTTTCTTAGCTAGATTATTTTTAGGAGCATTGGGAGTTTATGTTTTGTTTAGACTATTAAAAGTTCAACCTGTGATCGCTGGATTAACAGCTTCTTTATATGCTTTAAGTGGCTATTTTGTTTTATTAATTTCGATCGATCATTTAATAACAGATTTATTAATTCCTTGGGGATTGGTAGTGGTGGAATTATTGTTGCTAAACAAGCATCGATGGCGAATGTGGGCCATCGGATTACTGACTATTATTTATTTTCATGGAAATCCAGAAACATTATTTTTGATTTTAGTATTTGCTGGAGTTTATTTACTTTATCGAGTCATCCAAACAAACAGACAACAAATTTGGTCACTCTTAAGTTGGTTTGCAGTAGCTAACATTTTAGCGTTTATGATCAGTGCTGTTTTTTGGATACCAGGACTCGAATTTCTAATCAATGCTGGACACAGTCATGGTCCTGAGGATCTGCAGGGAATGTTAGTTCGCCCTATTTCTGGAATTGCTACACTCCTCTTTCCTGATCAAATGGGGATCCCATTTAGTCGTGGTTTTATTATCACTTATTTTGGACTGGGACTTTGGCTATTAACTGTTATGGCTTTAGTAACCAATTTCAAAAAATATTGGATCTATGGATTATTAGCTTTATTCATCACCGCTAAGATTTATGATTTCGGATTTCTAAAATATTGGGGATTATTACCAATGTTTAATCAAATAAGTTTGTCGAAATATTTAGCACCATTTTTGAATTTAGTAATTTTGTTAATCAGCGGCTTATTTATTAATGATTTATTTAGTAAAAAAATAATAATTTCTTTACCTAAATTAATCGGATCAGTTTTACTATTTTTGATTAGTGTTTGCGTAGCATTATGGTTGACTGGACAATATCCAGACATCTCTGGTTTGGTCAGTATTATCTATAAAGTTGCTAGTTACTATTGGTTGATAGCCGGAATTTTGATCATGATATTTTTCATTCAAAAACAAAAAATCTGGGCGGTTATTTCCTTAGTTGCTATTATTTATTTAGAGTTATTAATACCGATTTATCATATTGATCGCAGTGATTTAGCAGATCCTTATCGACAACCACCGTATGTTACATGGCTCAATAATCAGCCAGGACTTTTTAGAACTTTCTCAATTGATGGTCAATTATTTCCAAATACTTTTGCTGCTTATAGTATCGATGATATTCGCTTTTTATCAGCACTTTGGCCAATAAATTATTTTGACTATGTTCAAACATTTGTTTATCCGGCATTAAAAGATCGATTGTCTGGAGTGTCATTAATTGATGATTTAAAGCAACAAGACGCTGAATATCAAGTTGAAAGTAATCAGTTTTTTGATGCTTTAAATGTCCGCTATTTAATCACCAAATCATTAGTCGATTTAGATCCAGAGCAATATCAATTAATGTACTCAGCTGAAGTCCAAATTTATCAGAATAAAAACGCATTGAATCGAATCTGGGCTGTCAGTAAATTAATAAATACTAACAACACCAATCAGGTAAAGGATCAATTGCTGAATCCGGATTTTGATATTAGAAAACAAGCCGTTGTTTTGGGATCTTCTCCTCAAACTGAATATTCTACTAATACCCAATTCACTCGGGTTATTGAAACAGCTAATCAAATTTCTTTAGTTACCTTTTCAGAAGAAGCTAGCTATTTGGTTTTTAGTAAAAATTATTATCCCGGATGGAAAGCTAAAATAGATGGCCATGAGGCAGATCTTGATCAGGTAAATTTGACGATGATTGGTGTGGCTGTTCCAGCTGGACAACACCGAGTTGAAGTTTATTATTCTGCAGATATTTATAAAATTGGATTGCTTGTTAGTGTGATCGGATTATTATTCTTTTTGATTTTAATTTATCCAAAGAAATTTAAAGCTTTTCAACGGGTAAAAATCGATACTTCAGAATCACCCAAAACCAGCGAATAACATCTCTTGAAACACTAACTTTTTTACCTTCGCTTGGACTGCGAGACTTATAATGAATTGCCACTTCTAGAGGTTGGTGACCAGTTCGGATGAGTTTAGAAACTAGTTCAAAATCGAATTCAAAATATTTTCCAGTTAGATGTAATTTCTGGATTAAGTTGCGGCGAAAAACTTTGAACATCGTCGTTGGATCAGATAATTTAGTGCCGTAAACAAAATTGAAAAGTCCATGAAACAACACCCCTCCGATATTCATAATAAAGGCCATTAACTTATCACGTCCTTTGAAATTCCGAATTGCCCATTGCTGAGGTTGTTGATAGCGGAGATGTCTTGATCCCAAAACAAAATCAGTTTGGCCATCTAAAATTGGCTGTAATAATTTTGGATAATCAGTCACAGAATATTCTAAATCAGCATCTTGGATTAAAATTATTTCACCAGTAGCTAACTTTAATCCACTTCGAACAGCTGTTCCTTTGCCCATTGGACGAGGCTGCAAAACAATGGTGACATCAGGTTTATTTTTGGCAAATTCTAAAACTATTTCACGACTACCGTCATGACTATTGCTTTCAACAATAATTAATTGTCGTTTAATTTTTCCTAAATCAAAATCGTATACTTGTTCTAATAATTCACTAACAGTTAGCGCTTCGTTATATACCGGGATAATAATTGATAGATCAAATGATTGCTTGGATGTCTTCACAATATCCAGTAGCATAGTAAAAATCTACTAAACTGTAAATTGGTTGGAATTTTTAATTAACCAAATAGCTGTTTTTGACGACGACTTCGCTCAAAATTTAATCCTAATTGGCAGATAGCTATTAACCCGGCACAAACCACGCTGGAAGCCGCTCTTTCAAGATCATTTTCATAGACTCCTCTATTTAAAGCTCCGACACTTGCCAGACTGCCAACTCCAATTAAGATATCGGTAAACAACTTTAATTGTTCGGCTGTCGGTTTAAATCGATCTAAGTTATATCTGGGTATTTCTGAATTCATTATATTTGGCACATTCGAGGACTTCAACTCGAATAAACTTTTTCTCAAAATCAGTTTTTATTAGAGCTGAGATACTTATTTATCACTTCTAAATCTTTTTTGGCGATATTAGTATTCTCTAGATCTGAAATTGGAACATACTTGGCAGCAGCAACATCGTCGTTATTACCGTTTTCTAGAATTTTATCATCCTCTCGAAGTTGTTTTACCAAGTAATAAAACCGATCAGTTTTCATCGGGGATTTTTTAAGTAATGCATAATAGTAACTAATTTCGCTATCTAATAAATTGATTTCTTGATCAGGCATTTCGAGTCCTGTTTCTTCCAACATCTCCCGTTGCAGATTTTGTAAATCGGACTCACCTTCTTCTACTCCCCCTCCAGGCAGTTCCCATTTTCCTGATCGATCATCCATAATCATTAGAACCGAATCATCTTTTATGTACAAACAATAAACAGATTTGCGATAAATATATTCGCTTTCTTCAAATTCGTATTCTTGACCATTTCTGTCGTATGATTTTATTTTAGTCATTAGTTTCCTATTAAAAACTCTATCACATCGCCATCTTTGACAACATACTCTTTTCCTTCAGTTCGGATCCAACCTTTTTCTTTTGAGACTTTATAAGATCCAGCTTCAATTAGTTTTGAGTATTCGATTACTTCAGCCCGGATATATTTTTTCTCAAAATCAGTGTGAATCGCTCCAGCAGCTTGAGGCCCTTTACTACCCTGTTGAATTGTCCATGCTCGAATTTCTTTTTCGCCAGCAGTTAAGAAAGAAGCTAAGCCTAAAGTCTGATAGGCTTTTTTGATCAAACGATTGAGTCCGGGTTCGGTGATCCCCAAATCTTTTAAGTATTCTGTTCGCTCTTCGTCAGACAGTTCGGATAGTTCTTCTTCAATCTTGGCAGAGATCACCAATGAGTTGTCATTCCCATGACTTATACTGAGTGTAGCCGAAGTAACATGGGAATCCATGCGTTCTTTATACTGATCTTCTGAGACATTGTAGACATAAAGTGCTGGTTTGAGAGTCAATAACGGTAAAGTTTTAAACCAAGCACGAAGTCTCTCGTCGCCGACTTGATAATTTCCGACTACTCTCCCCGCTTCCAACTCAGTTTGAACTTGTTTTAAGATCATGACTTTATCAGTTTCGAGCTGATCTTTTGATACTTTGGATTGCTTCTCTTGAGCGGCAATCAATTTTTCGATGACTTGGAGATCAGATAATGCTAACTCAGTTTCAATGGTATTAAGATCTTCTTGTGGACTAATGCTGCCTTCCCGAATAATATTATCATCTTCAAAATCTCGTAACACATGAACAACCGCATCGACTTCACGAATATGTCCTAAAAATTGATTTCCCAATCCAGCCCCTTCAGCCGCACCTCTAACTAACCCAGCGATATCGACGAATTCAACCACAGCAGGCACTAAAGGAGGCAAGCTATCCATTTTTTCTTCTACTTTAACTAACTCAGCTAATTTTTCGAGTCTTTCATCAGGAACAGCAACGATTCCTGTATTTGGCTCAATAGTTGCAAAAGGATAGTTGGCAGATAGCGCCACTCGCTTTTTGAGTAGTGCATTAAATAAAGTAGATTTTCCGACATTAGGTAACCCAACGATTCCGACTGCTAGAGTGGAACTTGACATAATTCTCAAACACCTCCTTCATTGAAAGAAAACCACGAACTCGTAATTTTCTCTGTTCTCCTACTATTGTATCAAGAGATTTCTGCATTATAGCTCGTTTTACTGGAAACGTCTTTGATTCTTCTTGCTCTAAAATTTCCTTTACTGCTCCACATAATTCTTCAAGCTCATTATCTGCAGGTAGTATGACATCATCAACGTCTTGTTTCTGGCTCTCCATATGGCCTACTTGTCTTTCTAAAATTCCTCTTCTACCTTTTAGATCAGTAAGTGCCTCTTTGAACTGCTCTTCACTTATAACTTCTGCACCATAGGCTTTTATATAACGACTTTCTTCTTTTTTTAGCTTCTCAATTTCTCTTTTAAGTTCATCAGCTTCGGTTGATGTATTTGCGACAGCTGTCGTTTTCTCGCTCATAAATCGTTTAGCCTGCTCCTTAAGACGATCTGGATCAGTTACTAAATTTTTGAATGCCTGCCAGACATACGCATCAGCTACTCTGGCATTTACACCACGCTCTTTACATTTTGGAGGTAAGGGAAAACTGTAAATTCTATCAGTACAGCGATAATATAAATGTTTACCTTTTTGTGGCCCTTCGCCAGTTCGTCTTCTACCACAAGTGCAATACATTTTACCTGCTAATAAGTAATCATTCTTCTTGTTTCTTGCACAAAGTTCATAATTTGATTTAAGCTGTAGGCGCGTTTTTTCAAATAAAGCTTCATCAATTATTGGAGGGACTGGTATGTCAATCCAATCTTTTTCTGGTTTAAATCTTCTGCTGGTTTTCTTAACTCTTTTATATTTCTCCTGTTTAAGTGGATTTTCTGGAATAACTGCAATTGATTTGTTGTAGTAAGCTGTTCCTATATAAGATTTATTTCTTAGCAAATTAGTTAAGGTGCTAGTGTTCCACACACCTCTCTTACTTTTCCTTGGCGTTATACCCATTTCCTGCAATCTTCTTACAGTTTCTCTTAATGTAATTCCTTCAACTCCTATCCATTGAAAAATCATTTTTACAACAGATGCTTCTTGTTTGTTAATTTTATAGTAGCCTTCAGTACTCCCTTGTTTTGGAATGTAGTCATAGCCGTATGGCCCTTGGCTTGTGACTACATTTCCTTCTCTGGCTTTGCGAAGTTTCCCTAATCTAAATCGTTCAGCTATCCTTGCTCTTTCGTATTCTGCAAATAAACCTTTCACCCCATAGAGAAGTTTGTCAGAGTCATCTTCTGGCGGAGGTGTAGTTACATAGAGGACTTTTAATCCAAGTTCTATAAGTTCATCTGAAACTAATTCTTGATAAGAATACTTTCTTGCTAATCTGTCAGGATCATAAATAAGTACGCCTCCCCACAGTTTCTTTCTAGCATCCAATCGTAAATCATCTAAGGCAGGTCTTGCTAGAATTGTTCCACTCCAACCATCATCTAAATATCTAGCTACTATTGTATGGCCCTTTTCTCTGGCAAAATCTTCCAGTGCCATTATCTGATTTTGAATAGTTTCTTCTTTCTCTTGTCTTTCTGATGAGACACGAGCATAAATTGCTATTAACATAGTTTTATTTTTTCTTTTGCGCTTGTATCTTGCGCTCTTCTAAAAACTTATTTAAATCACTTTTGGTGATTCTGTAGTCCTTGCCAATTTTGATAGCAGTAATCTGTCTTTTCATAATCCATCGCCTGACAGTAATAGGATTTTTGAGGCCTAACATATGAGCGATTTGTTCTGTAGTAAGATATTCTTCCATATTTTTACTATATATTACTCTGTATAACTTTGCAATATATTACTTTAATACACATCGTCTAGCTTGATTGGGTCAAGACCAAACGGTAAATCTCGTTTGTAATCATATATACTCCCACCAATCCACATAACCATAGGAGTGCCCTTCCTTATTTTTAGTCCCTTTTCTTTTATTTTGCTTTTAATAAACTCTAAGTTCATTTCTGGCTGATCGTTGACATCGTAACTATCACAAGCAAGAAGGGCAAACATTAGAGCATCACAATAATCATCTTTAGGATATTGCCTACTGTGTGCAATACTCATACTTGCGCCACTTTCTGAGATGGTATATCTAAGATTAGTGAGTTGCTTAATAAGTTCTGGTTCTCGTGGAATAAGAAGTTTTCCTGCTTGCATTAATATTTTCATTTTTCCATAACCATTCACTTTATTTTGAGAAGTCGTGAATAGTCCTTCTACTGCAACCCCTCCTCTTTCTAAAGTTTGAGTCGGCATATCGCCAATACCATTAGTTTCTGATATAAGCTTAACAATCCTAAATTTCTTATTAAGTTCAATTATTCTTTCAATTACAGTTGTATAATTAGTTTTCTTAAAAGCCTCGTAATAAGGAATAATAAGTACTTCACCTTCTAATCCATCCTGTAAGTCACCTAAATGAAGTTCACTTACAAACATCACAACTGTGTCATCTCTTCCTCTTGCAGCCCAATCTACTCCTCCCCAGACTTGTCCGTGATCCACTTCAACTGGATTTACAAGGTCATAGTCAGCAATACAGGATTCTACTAATTCGTAATCAAAATAAGCGTCCTCATCGCCAATCCACTCGCCAAGGATTTCAGTTTTGTATTCCTCCTCAGTTATTTTGTCTCTCATTCGCTCAACATAATCATGTTGGATTAAAGGAGAAGCCTCATAGGTAAAATGGAAACTCGCAACAGTAGGATCTTTCCTGTC
>CAZZEB010000043.1:6039-7923 GCA_964652495.1 uncultured Gammaproteobacteria bacterium | reverse complement strand
GTATTTCAACTCCTCACTCAAAGGACATATCATGATCATCCTATAAATTCTGACAACTGACTGACTATTTCACTTTTGATTAATAAACTATTGACCAGCTGACTTACACAGATCGATTTTTTTGTAAGTGTTTGGTGGACCGACAGCTAAATTTAGGTTCATTGTTTAAAAATATTTTTACAAAGTTGGCCAAAAATTCTTACCTGTTTATTACTAAGATTGGTTAAGCTTGTCATAGCTCAAAAATATAGGCTGTTTGCCAAATCGGAAAAAATGTTTTATAGTTAATATAGTAATAATTACTGTACTATTCTTTTAAACCACTATTCAATCGGTATCGGCTTCCATTTTTTATGAATAACTTTTTATCTTCATCAAAAATTATCATATTTATCTTAATAATATTAATTACTACTATAGCATGGTTTTTTTATACCTTCGGACGGACATTTCTGACTAAGAGCGGAAAAGAAAGTATTTCATCACAAATAGCATTGCCGCAACGTGATGTTTATATTGGCTTTTGGACTTATGGCTTATGGGACGATAAAGAACAGCGAATTAGACCCGACAGACTAATCGATGTAGAGAATAAAATAAATAAAAAAGTCGCAATTGCCCACTACTTTAGGGGATGGCACCACTTAACCGAACCGTCTCTGGCCGAAGATTTAAATGTCTTAATTGATAATGGATGGCGACCAATGCTAAGTGCTAATCCGTATTTTTTTGATCAGTGTAAAGCTAATTCATATACATTATATAAAGCAATTTCTCAAGGAAACTGCGATGAGTTTATAAGAAATTCCGCAAAAAATCTTAAGAATGTTAAATCTCCATTCTTCTTCAGATTTGCCTGGGAAATGAATGTCTCAACTATGGAGTGGAGTATTATCCATTCTGGCAGTAATACAGATGATTTTAAATTAGCCTGGCAAAGAATTCATAATATTTTTAAAGAAGAAGGTGTAACAAATGCCTTATGGGTATTTTCACCTCAAGTAGATACTCCATCCACTACTCCTATAATTCAGTTATACCCTGGTTCTGAATACGTAGATTGGGTTGGTCTCGATGGATATAATTGGGGATCAACTCGAAGTTGGAGTAATTGGCAAAGTTTTAGTTCAGTATTTATGAGTTCATATCAGCTTTTAAGGAAAATCGCACCAGAAAAACCCTTGATGATTGCTGAAGTTAATACTGTCGATAAAGGCGGCGATCGAGGGAACTGGTATTTAACTATGCTTCAGGATGAAATCCCAAACAAATTTCTAGATATAGATGCTGTTGTTTTTTTTAATGAAGATAAAACAAAGCAGGAGGGAATTAATTGGTTAATTGATAATAGTAGTCAATCACTTGAAAAATTTAAAAAGGGAATCGAGCTCGATATATACAAATCAAGAATTGATGAATAACTATGCTGCCCAAAAAAGATGATAACCTCGACATAATACAAACATATTCACCCTTCAGCTTGATTGATAGGATTATTTTTAGTTTTTTAGTCATTATAGGCTTATTCACATTTGTCAGTTTTACAATATGGTGGTTTCAGCCATCTCACATCCCATCAAACTGGATTAGCCAACAAGTTGGTTATTTATCTTTTATTGATTTTATTCTTTTTGGAATTCTATCATTTGTAGTTTTCTTCGGATTTATTTTAAAAATTGGTACATGGTATACCACTTTCTTTATGCGTAGGCCAAAACATATAGACCCCACACCCGGATTGAGGGTGGCATTTGTTACATGTTACGTCCCTGGAAAGGAACCTATCGAAATGCTGAGAGAGACATTAGTTGCTATGAGAGATGCTAATTATAAGCATGATACATGGGTATTAGATGAAGGTAATGACCCACATGTTAAGTTACT
>CAZZEB010000043.1:0-6029 GCA_964652495.1 uncultured Gammaproteobacteria bacterium | reverse complement strand
CTGGCCAAAGAATTAAATATAAGATACTTTTCAAGAGCTGATAAATCACACTATAACCTTACATCGGGCCCATTTAAGAAAAAAACAAAGGCAGGAAATTTAAATTCATGGCGTAATGAATATGAACATCATTATGACATTGTGGCACAAGTTGATATGGATCATGTACCTCACAAAGATTACTTTACTAAGTTATTGGGATACTTCAGTGACCCAAAAGTAGGTTTTGTAGGAATACCGCAAATATACAAAAATACTGATAATTGGATTGCTCGAGCAGCTGCGGAACAAACACACTTCTACTATGGCCCCCTACAACAGGGGTTCTATGGCGCTCATATGCCTTTTTTAATAGGGACTACGCATATATATCGCGTAACTGCTATGAAAAGCTTTGGAGGGTACTCACCCACCATAGCTGAGGATTATTTAACTGGACTACATTTTTTTAGTAATAATTGGCGTGGCGTATATGTTCCGGAAGTGTTAACTGAAGGCTTGGGACCAGTAACATTTCCGGATTATTTCAACCAACAAATGAGATGGAGTTATGGACTGTTCGAAATTTTATTTAAGTATTCTCATAAACATTTTAAGAAAATTAATATTTTACAGAAAATTAATTTGTTTTTTTCTCAGTTATTCTATTTTAGTGGAATAACAAATTTTTTGGGTATTCTCCTAACCTCTGCCTATCTAATTTTGGGAATTAATTCAACTAATATGTCTGTTTATGAGTGGGCTATCCATGCCATTCCAGCTTACTTATCTGGTCTACTTATATTAATTTTTTTGCATAAATTTTATATAAATCCCAAAAAAGAACCTGTATTTGGATTGCTAGGTATGTTTTTAGGTCAAGCAGCATCCATAATTTATGCCATTGCTTTCTTTAAATTCATTACAGGAAGAAGCTTAACATACAAAGTAACCTCAAAAAATGTTAGTAATTCAAATTCATTTGATATAAGTGTGTTCTCGGTTCACATTTTTATACTTTTATTTTGTATTTTATCTTTGGAACTAAGTTTTATAAATAATAATGATTCAGTAGTAATGCGCTTCTGGGCTATGACTAACGTATTTTTTATTTTCATTCTTCTTTTATCTGCAATTTGGAAAGATTTACTAAATTTTATTAAGCACATACTTGCCCATTTTCATCTGTTCGAGTTTAACACTATCAATAACTACAGGCTCCCATCCTCCCCAACAAACAACGAGAAATTTCTATATATATCCAGAAATTATAATACATTCATTTTTTTCTCTATAATAAGTTTTACAACTATCTCAATTTGTCTATTTAATTTTTTGATACATAATAAAGTATTGTGGCCATTATTAGTTTATTTATTGTTAACCATCATATACTTTCTGATTTCGTTATCAGTAAATATATTTTCAAAAACATTTGATCTGGAGTTACATAAAAGATTAGTTGATAAATGGAGAAATAAGAAATTTCCATCAATAGATATTTTTTTACCAACTGCGGGAGAGGACTTATCAGTATTAGAAAACACATGGCAAGGGATCAACGATTTAAAGTCGAATTACAAAGGTGTGCTAAATGTATATTGTCTTGATGACTCAAATAGACAAGAAGTAAATTTTCTCGCAAGAAAGTATAATTTCATATATGAAGTGAGGCCAAACAGAGGGTGGTTCAAAAAAGCTGGAAATTTACGACATGGTTTTTCTGTTTCAGATGGTGAATTTATAATAATTTTTGATGCTGATTTTAGACCTAGACCTGATTTTATAGAAGAAACCCTTCCATATATGTTGGAATACCCGAAAATGGGTATTGTTCAATCTCCTCAATTTTTTGATGTAAATAAAGATCAAAATTGGTTACAAAGAGGAGCCGGGGCTGTACAGGAATTGTTTTATCGATTCTCTCAAGTATCTAGACAATCACACAACGCCTCGATCTGTGTTGGAAGCAATGCAATCTATCGAAGATCTGCACTAATGGATACCGGAGGGACTGCATTAATTGAGCATTCAGAAGATGTACACACAGGATTTAATCTAAGAATGCGAGGTTGGGATCTCGTATATGTGCCTGTGATATTGGCTAAAGGATTGTGTCCTGATGATATGAAGGCGTTTTTCAAACAGCAGTATAGATGGTGTATGGGATCAATGAGTTTGTTATCTTCGAAAAAATTCTGGACAACTCCATTAACCATTCGATCAAGAACAGCCTATTTTTCAGGATTTCTATATTACATACATACTGCTCTCAGTTCATTTTTTGTTCCGATAATTCCGATTGTTCTTATTTTATTCTATCCAGATCAGGTAAATATTCGTAACTATTTACTTATAATCCCATCTTTAATTTTCGTACAAATTATTTATCCTTCTTGGCATAAATCAATTTACGGAATCGAATCATGGGCAACAAGATCAGTATATGGATGGGCACATCTATTTGCAATTTTCGATAAAATTATGAATCAAACCATGCCATGGCATGCAACAGGTTCTAAGATTGGTGTGGACAGTAGATATATAATGTTCAGATTATTTCAGTTCGTTTTCAATTTTGTGCCATCATTAGTTTGGGTAATACTAGCAGGTGAGAAAGTGCTTTATAAAAACCAAATGGTTTTCGCACCAATATTCTTTACAGGTTTATACTATTTTTTAGTTACAGCAAAAGTTACTTTTTACTCAACTCATAGATTAATAAATTTAGAAGTTCCTGTTTACAGACTCAGATTTGGAATTGCATTGATTTCAATTGCTCTTATATTATCTATAAACCTAACCATCCTTTATTTACAAAAAAATCAATTTCAACCACGGATACTTCATAATGCGGCATCATCAAATAGTGTCCTTGGCATTTCAAAATTCGAAAGCTCAGACTCAGCGATTATTAAGGAGTCAATTTATATAGAAATAGTGAAACCTAATGATAATTTAACGAAAGTAGTCCGTAGAATTTTATCTAGTTATGAGTCAGAATTTAATATAAAATTTGAAGATTTAGACAAAAGATATTTAGAAAATTACATTATAAAAAGAATGCCTATTAAAAAAATTCACCCTGGAGATAAGATAAGCATTAGCTCCATGTTGATTAAAAATGGAATTCAGGAAGGTAAGATAAATGAGATATAAACTAACCGATTTACTGTTCAATGTTGGTTTTTTAAATATTTGTTTTATTTTTTCACTTTATTTCTTCAGCGTTTTGTCATTTATTATTGGATTTAGTTTGAATCAACTAAGTCTTTCAATATTCTTTATTATTTTCTGTATGATAATATTTCTGCTACATTATTCAAAATTATTAAACTTGAGATTGTTTAAAATCTCTTTTCCTTCATTTCTATTTTTATTGATTATATCTTTTTTAATGCTACCTTACTTTAGTAATACATATGATACTAGTTGGGATGGACAAGGATATCATTCTGCAGGTGTAATTAGTCTGGCTAACAAATGGAATCCTATCTACCAACCCTCACCGTCTCTTGATATTCCAGATGGCAAAATATTTGTGGCAGGGTATCCTAAAGCATTGTGGATAATTCAAAGTAATATCTACTTGATGTCAGGATCTATTAATTCAGCAAAAATTACGAATCTTTTTATTGGAATTACGGCTATCTGCTTAATTATTTCACTTTTGATATATATGAGAGTAAATTTTCTCTTCTCAATTGCCATTGCTGTTCTTGCTGTTCTTCAAACATCATATGTAATGCAGTTTTTTAGTTTTATGGAAGATGGATTTGTTTACGCTCTTTTCATTTGTTCAATTGTTTTTTTGTTTTACTATGCTGAAAAATTTGACAAATATTCTTTTATTGGGTACTTCTTATCAAATTTAGTATTAGTATCTGCAAAGTTTAGTTCACTTCCCGTGGTTATGATTTCATATGTTTATTTGTACTCATTTCATATATTAAAATCAGAAACTTTACATTTCATATTGATAGTCTAGGATTTGTTTTGAATTTAGTTCACTACTCTTGGAAAAAATTTATGATTAGTGTTATTGGTTTAGTAACTATTACTTTAATTTGTTTATGGATACCATATATTTCGAATATAATATATTTTCAGCACCCTCTATATCCGTCAAACTTACAAGATGTAAAAAATAGCTATACAGACAATAATATCCCTTTAAATTTAAAAGGGTCAAATACCATAACATTACTTTTTTACGGAATTTTTTCAAAATCCCAAATAAATTCAGGTGGAAATAACAATAGTCATGAAAACGTAGCGCTTCTTAAAGTTCCATTCACTTTCACCTATGACGAACTATATAATGCCAAAAGTATTTTTAATAATCGAGTTGGATCAGCTGGACCGCTCTTTTCCGGAATATTCATTTATTCTTTACTATTACTAGTAATGAGCTTATTTTTTTCGAATAGTAAAATTCGATATAAGTATTATCTATGCTTTTTACTCATATTTATAATTTTTCTTTCAAATCTTGTAAATCCAGCGCCAAATCTTATCAGATACAATGGTCAGTTATTATTGTTACCATTTATTGTGTCATTCTTCTTATTAATAAATAATCCTACATTATATTCAAAGATCGGCATCCTAATTCTCATAGTTCTACAGATTGCAAATATAAGTTTATTTACATATCCCAATATCAAGGGAAGACTTACAGAGTTTAAACAAATAAAAGATGAATTAACTGAAATTAAAAAGACAAGGAATTCTGTTAATATAGAGATAAACAATTTTTATTCACATAAAATAAGATTGCAAGAAGCAGGAATTATTCTAAATAGTACTGTGAATAAATGTACAAACTCATTTGATTTATCTTACAGTTTTGGTACTACTAAGATTTGTAAATAATCTTTATACAATTTATTTCAGTACCATAATCCCTCCTCTACCGTATGCAGCCCTTATGGATCGATGGTCGACAACAAAAGCTGGTACCTATCCAAAATAAGTACTAATTTTCTAGTTACAGACTCCAACATTTGGTAATATTTGGCATTATTTGGCAATATCTGGTAGTATCTGGTAATCATGTTGATTCCTCCAAAATATGTACTGACTCCTAAAATATCCGCTCTGCTGTCACAGATTGAATCGGCTAAAGCGGTTGTCAATGCACTCTCTATCCCACCGGAGATTGAAATAAATATCCGGCGTCAATCAACCCTCAAGTCTTCCCTTTTTTCGGCTCGAATTGAAGGAAATACTCTCACACTGGATGAGATGATCCGCCGTCCTTCGAAAGATCAAAGGCAGGTCGAAATATATAATATTTTAAAAGCTCTCAACTGGCTCTCAGAGCGGCCACTGAAAGATCTGACTGCTAAAGATCTTTTAAATCTCCATTCAATGGTGATGAAAGGCATTATCGATAGTTCCAACCTGGGCAAATTCCGAACAGATAATAGTGCAATTTATAACAGTGCCGGTATTGCCATTTATCTTCCTCCCCCGCCGAGACAAATCAATTCTTTGATTCAAAAACTGATGGTGTATTCCAATAGCTCAAAAGAATCATTTGTTCCAATCAAAGCCGCATTAGCTCATTATATTTTTGAAAAGATCCATCCTTTTTTAGATGGCAATGGCCGAGTGGGAAGACTGGTTTTTCTGGCTGTCTTAAAAAAAGGTGGATATGATATGAAAGGACTGCTGGCAATCGAAGAAAAACTGGATTACCAAAGGAGCAGTTACTATAAAGGTTTTGACAGCCCTGAAAGAGATGTCACTGACTTTGTTGAATTTATGCTGGAATGTTTAGCCTCTGCAGCGGCAGATGCTCAGCAACAGATTCAGCAAAAACAACAGCTTGATGTGACGGACTATCTGCTTCCCCGGCGTGCTGAAATTTATAAAATAATTGAAGATCAAAATCTGGTGAGTTTTGATCAGATACAGCGTCGATTTATGGCAATCAATCCCAGAACTCTCCGTTATGATCTAAAAAAGTTGCAGGATGCCAATTTGATCAGAAAAAGAGGCACCACCAAAGGGGTCTTTTACGAGAAAAAAGGTTGAGAATCTCT
>CAZZEB010000042.1:7670-7930 GCA_964652495.1 uncultured Gammaproteobacteria bacterium | reverse complement strand
CCTCAACTCCATTTTTACAACCCTATAATTATACAACACTAAGGCAAATTTAGATAAATATCTGAATAAAATTACTTGGAATCAGATCCAGCAGTAGAGTTTAAATAATGGGCGCATAGACCTGGAACTCGAGCAATAATGAAAACTGCTTTTCCTAGGCGTGACTCCCAACCAAAGCCGCATAATACTGCAGCGATAGCTCCATCGATATTAATTGGTAAGACTTTACCAGTTTGTTGTTGAAGTTCTTGTTCTAACTC
>CAZZEB010000042.1:5339-7660 GCA_964652495.1 uncultured Gammaproteobacteria bacterium | reverse complement strand
AATTTTTATATAAGACTCACCTACTCCAAGCTTTTCTGCGGTATCTAAAATTAATTGAGCTCTCGGATCGACTTTATAAATCCGATGACCATAACCAGGAAGTTTGACTTTGGCATCAACAAGTTGTTTGACTAAATCGGCTGGTGAAATATCAGATTCTTCGAGTTGATATAGGATTCTCATGGCTGGTTCAATGGCTCCACCATGCGAATCATTAATTTGTTCAACACCATTAGAAATGGCCTCTGAAATAGTCTTTTCTTCTGATGCTGATTTGATAGTTGCTACAGCTGATGGGGCATCTGGCCCATGATCGATTGATAAATTCAAAATTAGCTCAAAAAGCTTATCTTCTTCTGCTGACGGTTCTTTTTCAGACAGAACATGATAGATCATCTGACTAAATGTATGCTGTTGAGAGATGATTAAATGATCATCATCAGCTAAATATGCGCGTCCCTCTTCGTGATGAATTGTCTTGGCCATTGGTAATACAAGATTATAGCGGATCAGTTAAAAACTCAAGCTATCGATTTAATTAATGAAGCTATCTCATCAAGATTTGCAGCTACTTTAACTCCGGCTTCGGCTAGAACCTGTCGTTTGTGTTCAGGTAAACCTTTTTCACCCTCAATAATAGCCCCTGCATGCCCAAATTGGACCTCTGAAGGCAGTTTGGCTGTAAACTCACCACCAATAAAAGCCACGACCGGTTTTTTGATTTTACCAGCTTTAACTAACTCAGCTACTCGCTCTTCATAAGTTCCACCTAACTCACCAAATATAACCGAGGCTTTGGTTGTGTCATCTGCTTCTAGCCCAACCAAGAAATCGGCGAAGTCAGTACCGATAATCCTATCACCGCCAATACAAACAGCCCAGGAAACACCCATTTGGTTATTCTTTAAATGCAAACTAATCTCAGAAGTCATGGATCCTGATTTAGAGATAACAGCAATGTTGCCTGGAACATAGGCTCTATTTGCTGCTGGTCCCCCAATTGATCCAATTTTAATCTTAAGATCAGGGTTGATAATACCCGCTGAGCTCGGACCAATGATTGTAGCCTGATATTGATTAGCTAAAGCGTAGAGATAGGCACAGTCTTGAGTAGGGACTTTCTCGGTAACAATCAATAGCCATTTAATTCCGGCTCTAATCGCCTCTTCAGCAGCAGCTTTTACAAATAACGGTGGTGCATAAATAACAGTTCCAGTGACTTTTGGGAACTCATTTAAAGCCTCGTTAACTTTGTTAAACACTGGCAGATCACACACAGTTTGTCCGCCTTTTCCTGGCGTGACTGCAGCCACTATTTGAGTACCATATTTACTCATCCACTCCAAGGCTACGGAACCTTCGGATCCAGTGACTCCTTGACCAATAATTTGTGAGTTTTTATCTAATAAAATCATTTGTTTTTGCTTTCTGAATATTCTTTGGCTAGTTTTACAATAATCTTAGCTGATTCAATAATAGATGTTTCTTCTCCATACACATGAAGATCAAAATCTGTCACTTTAGATAGCATTTCTCGAGCTTCTTGATCATGAGGACCAGCACGGCGAATGACAATAGGGAAATCAAATTTACGACCCAAAGCAGTTTGCGCTTGGCGTAAACCATCAATAAACCCACTTAATGTTTCATATACATTCGTAAAATTAGCCAACGCACCAACTACCCAAAGACCATTTAAACCAGCTTTATCTAAAACAACTTGAGTTAATTTAGCAACTTTCTCTTTTGGAGGATTACCACCGTACTCGGTGTAGTTTGCGGGCAAACCACCCTCACGAATCAAAGTATCCATAGCAGTAATCGAAGCTCCTCCACCTGAGGCCATAATTGCGATGTCACCATCAAGATCGAAAAAAGCAGATCCAGCTACACCACGATAATCATTCTCATCAATCCTTTTCGCAGCTATTTCCCGCGATGTTGGTGTATGCCCTGGTGCTGATCGAGCTGAATAATCTGCCCAATCAGGATGTCGACTGGCAGCTGAATCATCAAGTTTAACCTTAGCATCTAAAGCTAGCCACTCTCCACTATTTGTTTGAACTAAAGGATTAATTTCTAGTAATAGACAGTCGTTGTTAAAAAAGATTTCAATTAGTTGGTCGATTAATGCAGCATCAACAGGAAGCTTATCTGTATGAACTAACTTTTTAGTAATGGGATCAATCGTTAAAACCTGTCCACCTCTCTCCTCGATTCCTGTTCCACCAGCACTAGAATAAGTTAAAATTGGTCCGCGGGTGACAGTATCGTAGCTGATAGATAAATAATATTCAGTTTGAAAAGGGATCATTTCTTCG
>CAZZEB010000042.1:0-5329 GCA_964652495.1 uncultured Gammaproteobacteria bacterium | reverse complement strand
GCCGGTTATCTTCGCCATCAGCTCGGCAAAGAATTACAATCTAAATTTACCCCTGCCTTACGGTTTCATATTGATGACTCCTTTGATCAAGCCGAACGCATTCATCAGCTTCTAAAGAATACAGCACCTTAACTGGTTCATTATTAATAGTTTTAGTAAAAAGTGCTTTGATTTGTGAGGATAATTCGTTCTCTTCAGTAACTTTAATAATCCCGCCTGCTTGCGCTCGCTTACCGGAGAGTACTTGAGCTTTTAGCATGACTGGTAGATTAAGAGTAACTTTTTCTTGGGGATCAGAGATTAGTTGAGATTTAGGAACTGTGATGCCTACTTGGGATAAAAGCTGTTTACCTTCATACTCATAAAGAATCATAGAATTGATTTTAGCAGATAATGTCCAGAATATTTAATTCGTGCGAAGTTTCTGTTAGAATTAGCCTCATGGCAGGGTAGCTCAGCTGGTTAGAGCGTCGCACTCATAACGCGAAGGTCATGGGTTCAAGTCCCATCTCTGCTACAAATTACTCTTCAAAACCGTTATTTTTAGCGATTTGTTGTTCGATCTCTGCTAGATTTTCTTCCACTTTTTGTCGGCTTCCAAGAGCATTAATTTCGATTGATTTAGATTTGTAAGCTTTCCATTCTTTAGCAGTGATCTTTTTATCAAAGGTAAAGGTGCCGTTACCGCTAGGACCTTGTTTCCAATTAATAACCTTAACGACTAATTGATGCCAATCAGCACGCTCTTGCTGATTCTTTTGACTGGACAGGGATTGGTTTTTACTTCTTGTAGTTTGATTAATGTTCAAAATTGATTTCCTTTTAGAGTAGACCGATTATACCTGAATGTACTCAATAGTTCAACTTTGGATTATATTTGTGGATAGATTTAGCCTTTTTATCTTTTGAAGACGTGACCAGGATTTAATTTCTAACTCTCTTTTTAGTGCCTCCGACTTATCTAAGACATTTTCTTGGTAAATAATCTTAATGGGGAGATGAGCTCTGGTATATTTGCTGGCCTTACCCGAGAGATGAGCTTTAAATCGTGCCTGAAGATCGTTAGTAATACCAGTATAAAGCGAGTTGTCTTGGCAGAGAAGAATGTATACAAACCACATAAAGTTATTTTAATCGGTATTACTGTTTCTGGAAAACAAGCTGCATTCTTGGTCTATCTGGAGAAACTGCTTGATTTGCATCAAAATTGGTACATGCCACTACTAAATCCATACTTGATGATCGTGCTAAATCAGTAATTTTTTCTGGCGTAAATAATTGCCAATTAAAAATACTTGGTGCAATCTTCTCTCCATAATCTAAATGAACAGTTAATCTATCATCTTTTATGGTTTTAGTTTCGGTAATCGTCATTTGATCTTTTTCAAAAGTAATCGATCCGGTATGGTTTTCAAAAAACTCAGAATTATAGATATCTAAAATTAATCTTCCTTGTGGATTTAACTTTTTACTAATAGCTTTTAATAAATCCTCATTAGTTTGACTATCAAAATAGCCAAAACTTTGCCATAAACTAACAACTGCGTCGAAATTACCTGATAATTTAGCGATGTCACGCATATCGATAGGAAGATATCTAGGATTATCCTTCGTAAGAACAGGTGCATTAGCGATAGCTTCAGCACTAAGATCAATTCCTGTAACTTTATAGCCATTTTTAGCTAATGGATAACTGTGTCGCCCCTCTCCACAACAAAGATCGAGAATATATTTATAAGCTGATTGAGGTAACTGGTCAGATACAAAACCTACTTCGGTTGCTGTTTGTTCAGGAGAATATTGTTGAAGAAATGTTTTAAACCAAACTGATTGATAATCATTTTCCATCAGTGGGATTATACATCAGAAATAAAAGAGAAGAATTAAGAAAGAAATTGTGTTGCGGGGGCCGGATTCGAACCGACGACCTTGAGATTATGAGCCTCACGAGCTACCACTGCTCTACCCCGCGTCGTTTAAGCTTTATTTTGGCTTAAGTTAGGGTATTTTAAGCTATTGTCAGTTAAAAAACAACCTGAGCCACCCTTGCCAATGTGGAATAGGTGCAGGTGGGAGTGGCTGATAGGTTTTAATTAATCGGTCTAATTCAGATTGAGGAAGAACGACTATAGTTTCCCCTTGTCGAGATAGATTTAACTTCTCACGGGCTTGTTCTTCAATAAAATCTACACTTTGAATTTCATCGTATCTTTGCTTTAAATAAGTGTTTTTAGCCTGCAATTCCAGTAATTCTTCAGTCGAAGTATCTAATAGATTCCCTGCACTTAGAGCATCGGTAGTCTGCCTAATTAGGTTAAAAATAGCTAAACAGCTTAATAAGATGATAATTCCGAGAACAATTTTCTTGAGCATCTTTTGTAGTTTTAGACTTGACTTTGTAAGCCCCTTTCTATAATATATGGGGTAATCTATTTGAGCCTAACATTTTTATTAGGTATAACAGTTTAGGTTCAAATTTAAAATATGATTACCTTAAGTGACGCACATCAACAATTTATTGGACATCTTAAAGGCCGAGCGCGAGCATCCGCTACTATTTTAGCTTACGGCAAAGATATTGAGCAACTTGTCGACTTTTTAGTTAAAAAGACTAAAATCAACGTTGATCAAGTAGCTAGTGAAGATTTACAAGAGTTCATGAATACCTTACAACAAGAAGGTTACACAGCTAAATCAATCTCACGAAAGACAAACTCAACTAAAACTTTCTTTAAGTTCTTAAAAACTTCAAACTTGATTCAAGAGAATCCTGCAAACTCAATTGAACATCCTAAATTTGAGAATAAACCACCTAGAATTTTATCTAAAATCGAATATCGAGCACTTAGAGATGCAGCACGAGGCGATTTGAGAATCTTTGCGATTATCGAATTATTACTTCAAACAGGAATCCGAATTGGTGAACTAGCTAATTTGAAAGTTGAAGATATGAAATTAGATGATGACACACCAACTTTATTTGTAGCTCCAAATGAAGGATCTGTTTCTCGAACTATTCCATTAAATCGACCTGCAGTTGAGGCTGTTCGAAAGTATTTAGAGATTCGACCACGAACTGCATCTCAAGCTTTATTTGTAACTAAAACAGGACGACCTTTATTAGTTCGAAATATTCGAACCGCAATTGATCGATATTTCCGATTAGCTGATATCAAAGGTGCTAAAGTTAATGATTTGCGACACACTTGGGTCGCTCATCACCTCTCCTCTGGTACATCTTTGGTGTTAATTTCTAAATTAGCTGGTCACAAGAGAGTTTCTACAACTGAAAGATATTTACAATATATTCAAGGCCGCTCAACAGAGGGCAAGGTCAAACTAGAAGAACTCTAAACATATAACTGACAATTTCCGTTTTGATGACGGCAAGGAATTATTCCCATGATCGGAGAATTTAATAAAGAAAATTATGGATATGGTGTTCTACTCGGGGTAATCGCTGGAATCGGATATACTCCACATTTGATAGCACTCTTTGGACCCAAATGGAAACAAGTGATTCATTCAAGGAGAATTGATGAATTATCGATACCCAATCAGGGTGAACTCCCATTCTGGGAAAAACCGATCAGCATTAAGCTAATTGAGGAGTTAAAACTATATATAGACTCAAAATCTTCAGTGACTATAGATAGGCTTCGTGATCGCTATGGTATTGATGATGGAGATTTAAAGTCATACACGCGGCTATGCCAAGCATTAGATTTAAAGAATCGTCGTAGGTTAGCTGAAGATTTACAAAAAAAAGAGATAGAAATCAGAAGTGTCCTACTTGGAAAACACGATTTGTTACTAATTGGGTTAAAGTATCCTCATAACTTACATTACCAGAGATAGAAAAGTCAGAAGAAGCTCTAGTTATCCGACCGAGCTGTAAGTTAGACCAACTTTATCTTAACTCAAGATTTTTCAGAGAATGGAATCAAATTTTGAGACAAACTGAATTATTGTCGGAAAACCAACGAAAAGCAGTAATTCAGCGTTTAGGATTTGATGATGGAATATTTAAAAATATGGCTGAAATGATATAGTAGTTGGGCCAATGGTCTGAAATTATTATCATGGGGGAACTTCTCGTTTATTATATGAAATTCATCGAAAAGTCCTACCAGATCAACCATGGGATTATCAAAAAGTGATAGCTGCAGTTAGATACTATGTTGATAATAACGAATTAAATCATGGTCAAAATTGAATCCCTTACTGACAGAACAGATAGCACAGGCATTTTATTAGGACATGCTACACGCGCACTGATGTATGAACAACATCTTATTGGGTTGTATGGATATTCATGGTGGGCTTTATCTGCAAGAAGTCTAGAAATTCCATCAATATATCATCACAGAAGAGACCCTTATTATTGGCAAACAGAAGAATTTAAACCAGTACTATCATTAGTTGATTCCTGGATAGAGAATATTTCAGATCCCGAGCTTCAAAGAGTATTTCTCGTTAGATTTGGTTTTGAAGATCAAATATTAAAGTCTTATGGAATAGCGCTTAAAACGCTAGGTATAAATTCTAGTAATAGATCTCGTGCTCGCTGGGAATTTAGAGTTTTAAAGGCTGAAAAGGCTCTTTCTAAAGAGATCAGAAAAGATTACTCATCATTACTGAGAAGAGTCGAATTCGAGTTACTGGGAGTAAGATAGTTAATAATTTGACTATCCTCTATTCTCGAATTAAGATAAAAATATGTTTGAATATAAATTTATAAAAGTTAGAACTAATCAATCAGAAGAAGAAGTTAGTGAGATATTAACGAATCTTGGTAAAGACGGTTGGAAATTAGAGAGTTTTCATCCAACCTCAGATAATGAACTCGGAAAAGTTGGAGTTCTTTACAAAAATGAAGACTGGGATGTTGGATATGTGTTTGTTTTCTCCAAAGAAGTTAGTTAAGTAGGCCCGGCTGGATTCGAACCAGCAGCCTTAACTGTATAAGAGTTTTGCGCTACCATTGCGCCACGGGCCTATTCACTGAAGCTGATTATACCAAAAGTTTTCATCCCAAGCACCTACCTCTTCAGCTATAGATTTTAGCGACATTGCTATACGCTCGCTCAAATCAACACTATGTGTCATAATCCGGCATGTGCCATGACCAAAACTTTTATAGGTAAGATCACTTCGATTAGAGTTTTTATAGTAGGGCTTACCAAAACATGAGATTGGGATATTGAGCTGTTTTTTCCAATAATCAATCATCTCTGATGAAGACATATCCGGATAAAGATGTAATCTAATTTTTATCTTTTCAATTGGGACCTGAAATGTTTCTGTTAGCCAATATAGAGCAAATTTA
>CAZZEB010000041.1:0-7952 GCA_964652495.1 uncultured Gammaproteobacteria bacterium | reverse complement strand
TCTTACCAATCAGAAGGCAATAAAATTTTTGGATTATTAACTATTCCAAATGGTCAAAAACCAACTACAGGATGGCCAGCGATTATTTTTAATCATGGTTATATTGCTCCCAGCGAATATCGAACAACAGAGCGATATGTTGCCTATGTTGATTATTTTGCTCGCAGTGGTTACATAGTTTTTAAAAGCGATTATCGAGGACATGGGAGCTCAGAAGGACAAGCTAATGGTGGTTATGGAAACAACGATTATACGATTGACGTCTTAAATGCCTTGTCGACGATTAAGAAATATCCTGATACCGATCCCGCTAGGATCGGTATGTGGGGTCATTCCATGGGCGGGTATATTACTTTAAGGGCAATGGTGGTCAATCCAGATATCAAGGCTGGCGTCATTTGGGGCGGGGTGGTCGGTTCTTATTCAGATCTTATTTACAACTGGCGACGCGGTAATAGCCCAGCTCCTTCTCCCTCTGCACTCCCCAGTGGAGCGCGACGCTGGCGACAACAGTTAATGGAAACTTTTGGTTCACCTGAACAGAATCCGACATTTTGGAATTCGATATCTGCTAATGGTTACTTAACCGATATCTCTGGACCTCTTCAATTACATCATGGTGAGTCAGATGCCTCAGTACCAGTTGAGTTTTCTCGAACTTTAGAACAGCAAATGAAACAAGTTAATAAACCAGTCGAATTGTTTACTTATCCTAATGATGATCATGACATTACTAATTATTTTGGAACAGCAATGTCCAGATCTTTAAAATTTTTTGACACTTATGTCAAATCCAAGCCAGAATAAATTTTATTGAGCCGTTGGTAATAGTGATTCCGATTTTAGGTATTCAAGTATCCCTTGAGCCAATCCTGCCGCCGATTTTTGATAATTAGAAACAATAACTTTTCGATCTGATGGACTGGTTAAAAAGCCTGTTTCTAAAATAATTCCTGTTGTTTTGGGATGAATCGCATGATCATATCTCCACCAAGAAAAAGCATAGTAGCCACGCATATTACGAGAGATATTATTATCTTTAACTAATCCAGTACTATCTTCATAATTTGCTTCAACTAACTCGACTAATTTATTAGCTTTACCACTAAAATCGCGCCAAGGAGCTGCCGCTTTATAACCAGATTTTGAGTTATCAAGATTTCCATCAGCATGAATTGCCACGAAGACATCAGCCCAATATTTTTCTGGAACTGTTGCCGGCAAGATCTCAACAATGATTCCTTGTTCTCTCAGTATCTTTGCAGTTGCTTCAGCAATGGCTAAATTAACTTCGATCTCTGATTTGCCTCCGCCTGAGGCGCCGGTGTTACCGATTAATTTACTTAGCTCTTCAGGGAGTTCGTCATTTTTCCAATGTCCAACTTGAAGTCCAACCTTTGCTGGTCCATCTGGACGCTTCCAATTTAATAACCAATCAAATTCAGAGAATTGTGGCACCTGATCTTCAGATTCACCATAAGGAGGAGCACCACTATTGAGAGTATTAGATATAATTTGCTGGCGGTACCAGAGCGTTCCTACTCCTGAAATAATAACTAGGCTAATAAGGGCAAGAAAATATTTCATCAAACAAGTCCGTAGTATAGCAGGTCATTGCAAATATTAACTGAAAAATGAGTATAATGAGTTAGTGGACTTTAATTTTGATACTGCCAAATCAATCTTCCAGCCGTTGTTTGATCGACGTCCTGAGGTTATACCTGATCGCTTAAAGCGAGATATTACTGAATATTATCTACCATATGTTCAAAAACTAATTGACCGAAAAAATTTACATTCTGACGGACAAGCAATTATCGCTGGTGTTTCTGCAATTCAAGGAACCGGCAAAACTACTCAAGGTGAGATCTTAGAAATTTTACTAAAACATTTTGGTTACACTTCAGTTAGCTTATCGATCGATGATCATTATTTAACTCATTACCAACTTTGCCAATTAAGATTTAGAGATAGTCGTTTTATTAGAAGAGGTGTTACTCACGATATCTCATTGGCAATAGATAATTTAACTAGCTTACAAAGAATGTTGCCGAATCAAGCGATCTTAGTAGCTGGTTATGATAAAGGGGCTAATCATGGTGATGGTGAAAGATATCGATGGATTGAGCCGATTGCTGATTTGGTGACGACTGCTCAGGTAGTGGAGGAGTCATTGATGGTAAATAAAGTCGATCAAATAGTTAAAGCGCTACGAATCAGCACTGCAGTATACAAAGATCAGTCACTAGAATTAATCTTTAATATGGGATCAGCATTACCATTATCAGATGGTCCGTTGCCAGCTAATTTAGTTGAGTGGTTATTACAACAAGGAGATCAAATCATCAATATCTCATCGATCAATGATCAACAAGTCAAATTTTTGACTAGTTCTGAAATTATTATTGATAAAAAGAGTTTACCTCATGGGTGGAGAGTAGTTCATCAAAAACCTGATTTTATTTTTTATGATGGCTGGATGTTAGGGGCTCGAAAGATCGATGATGAATCAGTTTTCCGACAAGGTTTACCAGCTTTAGAGAAACCAGAAGATCAGCAATTTGCAATTGATGTTAATAATCGTCTACAAGACTATATCCCGCTTTGGGATAAGTTGGATTTTCTAACTGTTTTATATGTCCCAAATTATAAATTATCACTTCAATGGCGGGATCAAGCTGAAGATTCGCTTCGTCAAAAAGGTCAAGGTATGACGCATGAACAAATCCAAGAATTTGTTTATTATTTCTGGCGATCTGTTCACCCGGGAATTCATATTAAGCATTTAGCTCAAAATCCAATTAACACTCATCAAGTAGCGATTATTAATGAGGATCATACAGTTTTAGAAATTTTATCACCGGCAGAAGTTATCCAAAAATATCCATAAAACTGGAATTTAATCCCATAATTTAATATAATCGCCTCTAATGAATGAACTAGAGTGGCCGATTAAAATTGGGTTGTCCTTTATATTAGGTGGAGTCATAGGACTAGAAAGAGAAATTAATGAACGCCGTAATTTAAAAGCAGACAAAACTACTGCCAAATCTGCGATTTTGGGATTACGTAGTTTTGCATTAATCGGTGGCTTAGGAGCACTTAGTAGCTTAATTATTTCTGCCAATATGGTTCTAGGCGGCTTGCTTTGCGTTGGATTTATTGGGTTATTATTAACTTTCTATTACCTCGATACCAAACAATCTGGTGACCCAGGAATTACCACCGAAATCGCAGTGATTTATTCTTATATTATTGGCGTATTAATAGCTACAAATTTAATACCAGTTCAATTAACAGTCGCCATCACTGTGGTTTTAGTTTTATTAATGTCACGAAAAGAAAAAATCAAAGATTTAATCTCCGGCATTAATCGTTACGAAATAAATGCCTTTGTCAGTTTTGCGATTTTATCTTTAGTAATATTACCCTTTTTACCTAATCAAACATTTGCGCTGTCTGATATGGGTAATATTGGGCCTTTATTATCGAATCTTGGATTAAATAATAATCAAATTCTAGATCTAGAATTATTTAACCCTTTTAAATTATGGTTTATCGTCGTTTTGATTACCGGTGTTGATTTATTAGGTTATCTTTTAGAAAGAACCATCGGACAAAAGAGAGGCTGGCTAGTTACTAGTTTAGTTGGTGGATTTGTTTCCTCAACTGCGACAACCATCTCAATTGCTCAAGAAAGTAAAAAAGCTAAAAATATTAATCCATTATTAGCAGCTGCTATATTGGCTAATTTGGTTAGTTTTATACCAATTGGCTTGTTATTAATCAGTTTGAATCCTGTATTATTCACAAACTTTTTACCGATCCTAGGAGTGCTCATCTTGGTGGCTTTAAGTATTGGCATTTATTTCTTAAAACAAGAAAATATTCAGAAAAAGACTAAAATTGCGGCCACAACAGTTGGTGCTGATCACAAGATATTTGATCTAGTCGCTGCCTTAAAATTTACAGGTATATATTTGGTAATCAATTTGGTTTCCAAAATTGCAATTGAATTTTTAGGGACTGGTGGTTTCTTTGCGACAACAGGAATCGGTGCGTTAACTGGGGTTGATGCGGTAGTCATAAATACTGCGCAATTAGTCGGATCTAGAATTGATATCATCACTGGAGTTTGGGCACTATTACTAGCTAATACTGTCAATTTATTAGCTAAATCAGTGTATAGCTTTGTTCAAGGCAGTCGAGCTTTTGCAATTAGATTCTTTATTAGCATGTTAGTTATTATCATTGCTAGTTTAATCGCCGGTGGATTCCGGGCGCTTATTTAATTAATCTAGTTTTCAGCTCTTTCTCAGTCAGTACTGTTAAAATCATATTATGAGAATTCTAGTTGTCGAAGATGAACATAAAATCGCTAATTCCATTAAACAAGGCTTGGTTCAGGAATCATATGCTGTTGATGTAGCATATGACGGTGAAACTGGTTTTGATTTAGCCTCCACCGAAGATTTTGACCTACTAATTTTAGATATAATGTTGCCTGGAATGGATGGGATACAAGTCTGTAATCAACTTCGTCAGCAAGGAAATCACCTGCCCATTTTAATGTTAACTGCCAAAGGGCAAATCACTGATAAAGTTAATGGTTTAGACTCAGGAGCTGATGATTATTTAACCAAACCGTTTGCTTTCGAAGAATTACTAGCTCGAGTTAGAGCTTTATTGCGACGTCCAAAAGATCAACAATCAGCAGTTCTTCAATTAGCGGATTTAGAATTAGACACTATCAAATTATCTGTCAGCCGAGGAGGGAAAAAGATTAATTTATCTAATAAAGAATATTCGCTTTTAGAATATCTGCTCCGGCATTCCGGACAAATCTTAACTAAAGATCAAATTATCAATCATGTTTGGAGTTATGATTCTGATATTTTACCTAATAACGTTGAAGTTTATATTGGTTATCTCCGTCAAAAGATAGATAAAGCATTCCCTAACTCGATAGACTTAATCCAAACTGTTCGTGGTTTTGGTTATAAGATTAGCGACAAAAATTAATATGTTTCACTCCGCCAGACTCAGATTAACTGCTTGGTATCTAAGTATAATTATGCTGATCAGTCTGTTGTTTAGTAGCATTATTTATTTAGGTGTTAACCAAGAATTTGATCGTCTGAATCGACTCCAACGAATTCGCATGCAGCAAGAATTTAATTCTTTAAGTCGTCCATTGCAAGAATTTATTAGAGATCGCCAAGAACGAGGATTACCGCTTCCAGATGAAATGGTCCAATTATTTAGTACTGATATTGTAGAGCAAGCTAGATGGCGATTCTTAATTACTTTAACTGCTCTCAATATATTTATTTTAGCTTGTGCCGGACTCGCTAGTTACTTTTTAGCTGGTCGAACTTTACGGCCTATCCAAAGAATGATGGATGATCAAAAGCGTTTTATTACCGACGCCTCACATGAATTGCGAACACCAATTACCGCGTTAAAAACTGAAATTGAAGTTGGTCTTAGAAATAAAAAAATTAGTTTGTCAGATGCCAAAAAACTTTTGAATTCCAATTTAGAAGAAGCAAATAATTTGCAATCGTTATCTGATCGATTAATACGGATGGCGCAATATCAATCACCGGAGCTGGAGATGACAAACATCCGACAGATTGTTGAGACTGCAGTTAAAAAAACTGCTACCATAGCTAAACAAAAACAAATTACAGTTAATACTCAATTAATTGACCAATCATTATTATTAGATAAAGATAGTATTGTTGAATTATTAGTTATTTTGATAGATAACGCCGTTAAGTATAGTCCAGAAAATACTCAGGTAAAAATCACCACCCGTCGCCACGATCAGCAGTTAAGAATTATTGTGGCTGATCAAGGGCCAGGGATTAAAGTAGAGGATCAACCGTATATTTTTGAACGATTCTACAGAGGTGATAAATCTAGAACTCGTCAACAATCACACGGTTATGGTTTAGGCTTAGCTATTGCTAAGCAGATTGTCGACCGTCATCATGGCCAAATCTCTATTGATAACGCTCCGGTCCAAGGAACAACTATCGAAATTAATCTACCGATTAAGAAAATTAGATAGCTTTCTTTTAAGTAACTATTAGACTTATCGAAAAAATTTGATAAGATACCCAAAGTGTACTTTGCTAGAAAGGCGGTGACTTTTAAATGGAAAATCAACCAGAAAAAAATAATAATCTAGCTATTGGTCTTGTGGTTATCGGTTTAGTTGCTGCTTTGGCTATCGGTGGGTATGTTTATTCATCAAATCAAAGCAAAACAACTGATACCGCCCAAGTATCAACAGCTCCGACTGCAACACCTCAATCTAATAATATGATGATGGCTTCTGATTCAGCTATGATGGCTGAGTACAAAGATGGTAGCTATACTGCTGATGGATCTTATACCACACCTGGTGGACAAGAAATGATCGGTGTTACTTTAACTTTAGCTAACGGTGTTGTCACTGAAGTCGAAGTTGAAGAAAAAGGTATAAAACCAATCTCTAAAGAAAAGCAAGCTGATTTCGCCAAAAACTACAAAACTCAAGTAGTTGGCAAAAAGATCGATGAAATCAACTTAACTAAAGTCTCAGGATCATCTTTGACTCCAAAAGGTTTTAATGCTGCTTTAGAATTGATCAAAGCTGAGGCGGGAGCATAATCATGGCGCCTGTTCAATTTCAGTTTGAAGCAATCGGTACCCATTGGGTTATCGATATACTTGATGCGTCGTTATCATTTGATATTTCAAAACTTGAAGATCAAATTAAGCGACGCATTGATCAGTTTGATGCTCACTATTCTCGATTTCGTGAAGGTTCTTTAATTAATCAAATCTCTCAACAACCAGGCGAGTATGCTATGCCAGATGATTTTGATCCGCTGATAAATTACCAACAGTTGTATACAGTCACCAACGGTTTAGTTACACCATTGATTGGTCAAGTAATGGTTGATGCTGGTTACGATTCTAAATACTCTTTACAACCAAAAGAGGTTACAGCTCCGCCATCTTGGGAATCAGCAATTAATTATCAAAATAATCAGTTGTCATTACAAAAACCAGTTTTATTAGATTTTGGAGCAGCTGGAAAAGGTTATCTAATTGATATCATCGCAGGAGTAATTAATCAGGCTGGATTTAAGAGTTTTGTGATTGATGCTGGGGGCGATATTAGATATCAAAATCAGTTACCAGAGACTTTAACTGTTGGCTTGGAAAATCCATTAGCCACCGATCAAGTGATTGGGATAGTCAATATTCCTAATAAAAGTATCTGTGCGTCGGCGGGTAATCGCCGAAAATGGCAAAATTGGCATCATATTGTTAATCCTCAAACACTAACACCAGTTAATGATATTTTAGCCACCTGGGTTATTGCTGATACGACTTTGTTAGCTGACGGCATTGCTACAGCATTGTTCTTTGTTCAGCCCGATCAATTAACGCAGTTTGATTTCGAATATTTAATCATGTATCCTGATATGACTGTTCAGCAATCTGAGAATTTTGGTGCCGAATTGTTTACTAATTAATGCTTAATTTCATTGACCGTTGGTTAAATAGCATTACCATGTACCGACTAGTTTTAACTAGTCTAATGGTGATCACCACAGTGGCTATTACATTAGCTTTTTGGAGTTTACTCCCATATTCTGGCATATCGATGATTGTCAGTTTATTGATCATTATTTCTAGCAGTCTATTGTTTAATTGGATCTTCGCTAAAGTTTTAAATGCTCCGACTAATCTAGAATCAGCAACTATCACAGCTTTTATTTTATTTTTACTTTTAACTCCACAACTATCTGTTAGTTTTGTTCAAACCGCCTTAATAGCGGCGATATTAGCAATGGCATCTAAGTATTTATTAGCATTTCATCGCAAGCATTGGTTCAATCCAGCTGCCGTCGCAGCAGTTATCTTAGGATTATTAGGAAATGGATCTGTCA
>CAZZEB010000040.1:4805-7982 GCA_964652495.1 uncultured Gammaproteobacteria bacterium | reverse complement strand
AGATAAGTTTTTAGGAATATCTAAAATGCTTAATCGATCTTTTTCTTTAGTTAAAATCCAACAGGAAATAGATAAATGCCAGGTAGTTTGTGCAAATTGTCATAAAAGACGAACTTCGAAGCAATTTAATTGGTATGCCGGATTAAAATAAAAATTATATTTATCTGTGTTTTCTTTTTATTCTGAGTTGAACTAGCGATTTTTCAACTATAGCTAAGGTTGTAGCATATTCTTCATCGGATAGATCTTGTTGGAGGGCTAATTCGGCTCTTTTGCGGGCTTCCTCGACGGCTTTTTCATCAATTTCGCTAGGAGTTCTGGCCAGATCGGTTAGGATGGTCACTTGGTTATCTTGAACCTGTAATAGGCCGTCGCCTATAGCATAATTGTCAGTTTTTGATCCTTTAGTGATTTTTAGCTCACCCGGAGCAATTGCCGCCATTAAATTAAGGTGATGTGGTAATATCCCAAGTTCGCCATCTTTGGATGGAACAACTACTTTATCGACTGTTTCGTTTAAAGTAATTTTTTCAGGAGTGATGATTTTGAGATTAATCTGAGCCATAGCTTTTCCATCTAGAATTTATCATACGCAGGTGTATAATACAATTCAGTGAAAGAAACTATGACTACACCTGAAATTCCACCTGCCAATTTAGAAAGCACTATAAGTTTTATAAGGAACAATCGAGTTCCTGTAAAAAAAGGTGTTAGATGCATTGATGGTAGATTTCAAACAGACGATCAAAATGAAGGATATGCAGCATTCCCTGGTGGTGATTTAGGATTAGCCATGGGTTTGATGGCATATGTTAATAAACATAATTTAAGTATTGAACCGGAGAGAGTTGTGGAAATTCTTTTTGGCTACAGACAATCACAAATTCAACCCTTATCCGATCATACAGATGATCATCCCAAAGAATCAGATGCAACTGGTTGCGGTCATGTTCAAAAATCAATCATTGATCATGAGTCATATTCATTAAAAGAGGGTCAAAGTCAAAAGATGTTGAACTACACTCGGCGATTAGCTACTGGTGGATCTAATATCAATACAGTAACTTTGACTGGTCATCATGCAGAAAAGAGAATCGTTATTAATACTGGGGAGAAGTTTACTATCCGTCATATGAGTAAAGATGGTGAACAATCATTTGTAGTAGATCAAGGTCTATTGTTGAAAGATATTAAAGGTTTGGTTGAATATGCAAAATTAACTGATCCAAATGCTGAAGCAGAACTGGCTGAAATTATAACTGCTCAGTTAATGGCAACTGCAAATAAAATTGCTCATGGATTAGATATTTATACAGTTAATGCTGATGAAGAAGATTCTGCAGTTACTTTAGTAGGTAAAGTGGAATAGTTTATTTAACTTCGTCGATGGTTCCAACCATGTAGAAGGCTTGTTCAGATTTAGAATCATGTTTTCCTTCTAATATTTCTTTAAATCCTTTAACAGTATCGTTGATAGAGACATATTTACCTGGTCGTCCGGTAAACGCTTCTCCGACGAAGAACGGTTGGGTTAAGAATCTTTGAATTTTTCGAGCTCTAGAGACAGTGAGTTTATCTTCATCTGATAATTCTTCCATACCCAAGATAGCAATAATATCTTGTAGATCTTTGTATTTTTGTAAAACTTTCTGTACGCCAATTGCGACGTCGTAATGTTCACTGCCGACTATATTTGGATCTAAGGCTCGTGATGATGAAGCTAGAGGATCGACAGCTGGATATAATCCTTGTTCAGTTAGAGCCCGTTCTAAAGCGATCGTTGAGTCTAAATGAGCGAAAGTAGTTGCTGGAGCTGGATCGGTATAGTCATCTGCTGGTACATAAACTGCTTGGACAGAGGTAATAGAGCCCTTCTTTGTTGAGGTGATTCTCTCCTGTAGTTGACCCATTTCAGTAGCTAAAGTTGGTTGATAACCCACAGCAGAGGGGATTCGTCCTAATAAAGCTGAAACTTCTGATCCTGCTTGAGAAAATCTGAAAATGTTATCGATAAATAGCAAAACATCTTTACCTTCCTGATCTCGGAAATATTCAGCCATAGTTAAACCAGTTAAGGCAACACGTTGTCGAGCACCTGGCGGTTCATTCATTTGTCCGAATACCATGGCAGTTTTATCAATAACTCCTGAGTCTTTCATCTCTTCATACAAATCATTTCCTTCACGAGTTCGTTCACCGACACCTGTAAATACTGAATAACCACCATGTTCGGCAGCGATATTTCTAATCAATTCTTGGATCAAAACTGTTTTACCAACACCAGCACCACCGAAGAGCCCAACTTTTCCTCCGCGTAGGAAAGGCGCAATTAAATCAATAACTTTGATACCTGTTTCAAAGATTTCGGCTTTGGTTTCTTGTTCCTGAAATGATGGTGCTTGGCGGTGAATTGGTAATCTCTGTTTGGATTTAATCTCTGTTTTATTATCGATGACCTGGCCAGTGACGTTAAATAAACGACCTAAAACTTCTGTTCCAACCGGAACTGAAATTGGAGCTCCGGTATCTAAAACTGGAGTTCCGCGCTTTAAGCCATCAGTGGTAGACATAGCGACAGCTCGAACAGCACCATTACCTAAGTGTTGTTGAACTTCTAATGTTAGCTTGCCGACTTCTGACTTCGACTTTCCGCTGGAAATCTCAATTTCTAGAGCATTATAAATTTCTGGTAAATGTCCGGTCTCAAACTGAACATCAACCACAGGTCCGATAATTTGTAATATTTTTCCAATATTTTTTGCCATATTATTCTAAAGCTGCTGACGCACTAGTTATCTCTAGTAACTCAGTGGTAATTGCTTCCTGACGGATCTGATTATAAGTAAGTGTAAGGTCAGATACAAGCTCTTTGGCATTAGTAGTTGAATTTTGCATTGCCATCATTCTGGCGGAGTGCTCAGAGGCACGCAATTCCAGTAGTGCCTGATAGATCGTAATGTCTAAATAATGAATCAAAATGTAGTCTAATATCTGAGTAATATCAGGTTCGATTTTATATTCACCCGCTGCTAGATTCCTGCTGCTAGCTTCAGACTGACTATTCAAATTGTCGGCCAAGAAATCATGTAATTTATGCAAATTTATGGGCAGTAGCGAAGCAATCTTTGGCTCTTGTCTAAGGGTGGAGATAAAATTTGGACATATAATCTGAGCATA
>CAZZEB010000040.1:759-4795 GCA_964652495.1 uncultured Gammaproteobacteria bacterium | reverse complement strand
CCAGCTAAAAAATCAGCGACTAATGCTTGGCGGATTTGTCGAGCCAAATTAAAGGTGATTTGTTCAGAAGATGGAAAGCTGGCTGATAATGCTCGGCTGGTTTTAACCACAAAATCGGTTCCTTTACGGCCAAATGTATAAAAAGTAGAGTTAGTGGTGGATTCACGCATTACTAACCGAAAAAGGTTGGTATTTAAAGCTCCACACAGACTTTTATCCGTAGTAAGCAATACCGATGCAGTAATGTCAGAATTATTGTCAGTCAATAATGGGTGATTTAATTCGCCACCTTTATCTAAGAAATTAACTAAGACTTGTAATAACTCTTGGCTATATGGACGGCTTGATAGAGCTTGAAGTTGGGCTCGGCGCATTTTAGTTGCAGCCACCATCTCCATGGCTTTAGTTATCTGAGAAATATTTTTAATCGATCGGATTCTTCTTCTAAGATCTCTGGTGGAAGGCATAATAGCTGGTAGCGTATAGGGTGGGGCGTATAGTTATAACACGCTCATGGCAAAGTCAGTTATTCTAAGCGCTTACTTCGCTCCTTTCTCGACTTTAAAACGTTTTTTAAATTCTTTAGCTTGAGTTTCTAAATCTTTAAGGCTCTTGTCTGACAAGACTTTTTCTTCAAGAATTGTAGTCAATAACTTAGAGGATTTTGTTTTTAAGAAATCAATGAATTCAGATTCAAAACGGCGGACCTGTGAGACTTCAACATCATCTAGATAACCATTATTAGCTGCCCACAAAATAGCAATTTGTTGCTCAACTGGAACAGGGGAGTAGGGTGGTTGTTTTAAAATTTCGGTAATACGTTTTCCTAATTCAATTTGAGCTTTAGTCGCAGGATCTAAATCTGAGCTAAACTGAGCAAAAGCAGCTAAAGCTCTGAACTGAGCTAAATCAAGCTTGAGTTTACCAGCGACTGATTTCATCGCTTTGATTTGCGCAGAACCACCAACTCGGGAAACAGAAATTCCTACGTTAACAGCTGGACGAACACCAGAATAGAATAAATCTGATTCGAGGAAAATTTGGCCATCTGTAATAGAGATAACATTAGTTGGGATATAAGCTGAGACATCACCGGCCTGAGTTTCGATAATTGGCAAAGAAGTCAGTGAACCACCACCGTAATCTGAATTCATACGAGCTGATCGTTCTAATAGTCGTGAATGCAAATAAAACACATCTCCTGGATAGGCTTCACGGCCTGATGGACGTCGTAGCAATAGTGACATTTGACGATATGCCCAAGCGTGTTTTGATAAGTCATCATAAATAATCAATGCATCTTTACCTTGATCCATAAAATACTCTCCGATTGCAGTTCCAGAATAAGGTGCTAAATATTGCATTGAAGCTGGATCGGTAGCTGTAGCAGCCACAACAATGGTGTGATCCATTGCTCCAGCCGCTTCTAATTGAGCGACTAACTGAGCTACTTTTGAAGTTTTTTGACCAATGGCTACATAAATACAAATAACATCTTTTTGATTGATGATGGTATCAATCGCAATAGTAGTTTTACCTGTATTTCGATCGCCAATAATTAATTCTCTTTGGCCACGGCCAATCGGAATTAAGGCATCAATAGCTTTAATTCCAGTTTGAAGAGGGACGGTAACACTTTTTCGAGTGATAACACCTGAGGCAATTTTTTCTACCGGGTAGTGGGTTTTAGTAACAATTTTACCTTTTCCATCGATTTGGTTACCAAGTGCATCGACCACTCGGCCTATTAATGCATCACCGACAGGGACTTCAAGAACTTTACCAGTGGTGGTAACTGTGTCACCTTGTTTAACATGATTAGAATTGCTGAGAATAACTGCACCTATCTGATTTTCTTCTAAATTAAGAGCTAAACCATAAGTATTACTTCCAAAATCTATCAATTCACTCATCACAACATCTGATAAACCATCAATTCGAGCAATCCCATCACCGACTTCCATAACAGTGCCAACATTTTTCTTGGTGGTTTTAAGTTTTAAAGTTGAGATTTGTTTATCAATATCTTTTATTAGTTCTGACATTTTAGTTTTGTAATTAATAATTAGAGAATAGAAAGTAATTAAAACTAATTTCTAATAACTTTTTTCTATATTCTAACTAGCAATTGCTCCTTTCAATTGATTTAACCGACTAAGAAGTGAATCTTCATAGACGTCGTCTCCGATTCTAACTCTAATTCCAGCAAAAAGTGAAGGGTTCACTTTAGCGTCAATCAGGTTAATTTGATGAGTGTGGCTAAATTGTTTGGCTAATTGGCTTTGCTCGCTACTAGTTAAGGGTTGTGATGATTCAATAGTTAAGGTGGTCTGTTTTTGATATTGGTTTATTAATCTTGAGAGATATTGTAAACAAAAAATGGCCACTTGGAGACTTTGAGCAGAGTATTTTTTAATTAAATTGTTAATTTCTTTTTCATTTAATCCTTTATTCGAAATTGCACCCTTAAAATCTATTTTGACTTGTTGTAAAAGTTGTCGTTTTTTGATCATTTTATTTCTGCTAAAGCCTCTTTAGTAATTTTTTGACGATCAGTTGAAGATAATTGTTTATTTAAAATCTTTTCTAAACTTACAACGACGATATCAGCGATCTCGGAACGAATTTCTTGATGGAGGGATTCTCTCTCATTAGTTAAATCTTGCTTGGCTTGTTCGATAATTTTAGTAGCTTCAACAGCAGCTTTTTGTTGAGCTTCAGCAATAATATGAGCTGAATTTTCTTTTGCATCAATAATAATTGATTTGGCTTCATCGAGTGCTTGATCGATCTTTTTTTGTCGATCTAATTCAGTTCGAGCTAATTCTTTTTCAATTTTTTCGGCGTTCGCTAAACTTTCTGCTATTGTTTGGCGACGTTGTTCTAAAACTTTTAAAATAGGTTTATATAAGAACTTATTTAGAAGAAAAACGAGAATAGTGAAATTCAAGATTTGAGCAAGCAGTAATACTGGCTGAATACCAAATTGTTCGAAAAAATTCATATGTATGTTAAAAATAGGAATAGGATATAGTTATTTAACTAATAAACGCTATTCCTATTAACGTTGTTTATTTAATGAATGCTATGACTAAAGCGTAAATCGCGATCGCTTCAGCAAAAGCCATTCCTAACAACATCGCAGGAAGAATTTTGCTTTGAGCATCAGGATTTCGACCGATAGCATCCATAGCTTTCATACCTATTAAACCGATTGCTATAGCTGGACCGATTGCACCAACAGCAATAGTAGCACCTGAGGTAAATTCCATTAGTTACTCCTTTCTTTTTCTTTCTTAGTGAGCTTCATGTTTCTCACTTAATAACACCATAAAAACAAGCGTCAGCATCATAAACACAGCCGCCTGGACAAATCCTACAATAATTTCTAAGAAAAAGAAAGGTAGTGGAGCGAAGAAAGCAACTAAACCAGAAACTGTTTTCAAAACTTCTTCGCCTGCAAAGATATTTCCAAATAACCGGAAGGATAATGAGAAAATTTTTGTAAACTCAGAAACAATTTCTAGTAGGCCGACGAATAGTAAGATGGGATTTAAAGAAAACCATTTTTTGAGATAACCACCGACACCTAAAAATTTGACTGCATAATAATGAGTTAATGCCGCTGATACTAAAGCTAAACCGAGAGTCATATTTAGATCAGAATTAATTGAACGGAGGATATGAACTTGATGTCCGTCCTGATTAATAAAAATTGTTCCGAATCCTGGAAATAGACCAAACCAATTGGCGGTGACTATAAATAGGAAAAAAGTCATTAAAAAAGGGAAGAAAACTCTGGCTTTTGAATGGGCTAAATCAGTTACTAAACTATATGCAGGTTCAATAATGGCTTCAACAAAATTTTGAAGACCAGAGGGAACAGCTTTTATTTTGCGTGTAGAGATAATCGCTAAAGTAATTAAAAATGCCATCACAATCCAGCTAACAAATATGGTATTGGTCACAGGTAACGGGCCAATGTTAAACAGAGTTTCTGGCGCTAAAATAATTTCATGTGAGCTATCAGCGTGTT
>CAZZEB010000040.1:0-749 GCA_964652495.1 uncultured Gammaproteobacteria bacterium | reverse complement strand
TGTGGATTGATGTGTTGTCGTATTAGTTGCTGCATGAGTATCATGGTGATTTTCCTGACTGGTTGTGGTTATAGTCTGAGGTTCCAAATGAATTTCTTCAGTCATTTGATGCTCGGTGGTTTGATGTTCGTTCACGCCGATATTTTAAGCGAAGAGATACGTAATTAGCAATAATCCTTCTATATTTCGTTAGGCTGAACTGGTATCACCGGTAATCCATAAGAAGTTAAAATTGCTTCGCGGTGGGTTTTGACAAGTCTATTTGCTGTCTTTAGACGAGTAAATATGTCAACCGGTTTTCTTTGCTTTGCTAATACACTTTGTCCTTCAAGTATTTCTTCAATAGTCAAAGCACTTAGACCCCGGCCTAACACAACAGCCAATTGAGTGGCATCTAATTTTTGGCGAAAACCAGTAGATAAAACTATGGAGTGATCAGGATGAGCAATCGCAGCATCGACCATAATTGTTGGTAATTTTCTCATGTAGTGAACGGTATCGGAGACCTTTCTGGGATCATGCCAACTTTCAGGTATCCCACCACGGTAAGCTTTTAACCAATTTGCTAACTGTTCATGTTGTTGCGACATTTGTTTGATTTGTCTCACCACCTCGGATTTTTCAGTTTTAGGAAGAACTAGAAATGTTTGACCTGAAATGTAGCATTCGTCGTAACCCTCTTCGATATCTTCGTACGAGGCACCATAAGGATTCCGAATTAAGGCGATTCTATTTGAACTTTGAGTAAT
>CAZZEB010000039.1:0-8044 GCA_964652495.1 uncultured Gammaproteobacteria bacterium | reverse complement strand
CTTCGAAAATGCTATTCACCGATATGTAGCAGCATTATTTTCATGCTCTTCCAAAGTTTTAGCGTAATAAGAATTTCCTTGTGAATCATGGTAGTAGAAAACATACGGAGTAGAGGGGTCAGCATTAGCAACTGCTCTTAGACTCGCTAAAGACGGGTTACAAATCGGCGCTGGCGGTAACTCGGATGTCAAATATGTATTATAGTCAGATTTAACATTTTGATAATCAGCCCTAGTGATTGGCTGCCAAAATTTAAAGTCTTGCCGCTTATCACCAGATGCTAATTGCTGACTATCATTTGCATATTGAACAGTAGCGTCTGCATCTAATTTCATTCCCATCTTCCATCGTTTAACTAAAATACTCGCTACTTCAGTCCGAACTTTTTCAGATCGACCTTCTCGCTCTACAATTGAAGCCATAATTACTGCCTGTTGCGGTGTTAAACCAAGTGCTTTAACTTTATCCTGCAACCCCTGATCAAATCGTTTGTTAAATGTATTTTTCAATATCGAGACTACATCAGAAATCGTGGCTTCTTTATTGATTAAATAAGTATCGGGAAACATATATCCCTCTTCAGCTAATTTAATAAACTCTTCACCATCTAAACCTAACTCAGCCTCGATTCGATTTGCCATTTGCTCAACACGCCATCCTTCAATTAATGTGATCCATTGATCTATTGCCCCAGCTTTTAACTTATCCACAATCTGACTATAACTCATGGCTGGCGACAACTTGAAATCACCAGCTTGAATAGTTCCAGCAGCGCCAGAGTTTTTCAAATGCCATTTAAACGCCATCTCAGATCTAATTAACCCAGCTTGCTTTAAATTGGCCACAATTGATTCAGTTGATTCACCTTTTTGAATTACAAATGCTTGAACTTTAGTATTATTTTTATCCACTGGCGAGTTCAAAAATTGCCAATAAAAATAGGGGAGGCCAATCAAAAAGAGGATAATTATGATTAATACCAACCATCTCCAAGGGGACTTTCTACTACCTCTAGCCATTTATTTTTCCTCCCTGTCTAAATAATCTTGTAAAATAATCGCTGCTGCCTGAGCATCATCACTTCTCCGCTCTCCTCTTTTTTGACCTATAGTTATCATAGTTTTCACGGCGTGAAAACTAGACAGGGTTTCTGTAGTTTTTGTAGTTTTTACTATAAGACTCATAGCACTACTCCACTCCTCGACCATCCTCCTCGATTCTCCACTCTCTGCTTGACCAACCACAATTTCATCTATTTCTTCAGCTTGAACTATATGTGTCATTTTTTGGATTGCATCTTTTAAACCAGTCACCTCTATCACCTTCCAAGGTCTGGCTAATTCACCTTCGGACAAAGCTAAACCAATCTTTCGTTTGCCGTAATCAACACCTAAATATTTCACTGATCAAATTTAACACATTCACTGATCAGCCATCAAATTTTCAAAGGATAATTAAAAATTTATTGATAACCCTTAGCTTGGATTTTGAACATAGTGGCATATTTACTATTATTCTTCATTAACTTGTCATGACTACCCGTTTCAATAATTTTCCCATCATCTATCACTACAATTTTATTTGCATTTCTAACTGTCGAAAATCGATGCGAAACTAAAATCAGAGTTTTATTTTTATATTCCTTCTCTAAATTATTAAAAATTTCATACTCAGACTCTGCATCGATTGCACTCGTTGGCTCATCCATAATTAGAATCGGAGCAGACTGATAAAATGCTCTAGCAATCGCTAATTTCTGCCACTGTCCACCCGATAATTCCTCACCATCAGCAAATTCTCGACCCAGTATCTGATCATATTTATTTGGTAACCGATCGATAAATTCGGCTGCTCCAGATTTTCTTGCCGCTTCTTCAACTGCCTTTTCATCATTCTTATCAGAATCACCCAACATAATATTTTCCCGAACTGTGAAGTGATATTGCACAAAGTCTTGGAACAAAGTCCCCATAAATGAATACCAATCTGATTTCTTCAACTGCTTCAAGTTAACTCCATTGATTAAAATCTCTCCATCAGTAACGTCATAAAATCGACATAATAACTTAATTAGTGTTGATTTCCCCGCACCGTTAACCCCAACTAAAGCTACACTCTCCCCTGGCTCAATTACGAATGACACATCTTTTAAAATTAAATGTCCATTCGGATAAGCAAAAGAAACATTTTTAAATTCAATCTTGGGTGGCTTACTTTTATCGATACTGATCGGATGATCATCCTCTTTAATTAATTCCGGCAAAGCCATTACCTGAAAAAAGTGATCAGCATATAAACTATTCTCATAAAATTCACCCATATTTCCTCCCACTCCAGCAGCTGATCCACTTAGACGATCAACCATAGTAATTAAAAAAGTAAAACTTCCAATTGTTAAAATTCCAGCTAATGCATCAGGTAATAAAATATAAATCACTAAACACAATGCAGCCACCTCTAAAATTGGTAAAACCAACATAATCTTTAAGAAAGAATCAATTGGTTTTTTGTTTAAATTATAAATATGCTCTTGCGTTCGCTTAAACTTATTAAGTAAGGCAGATTGAGATTGAAAAATCTTCATTTCTCGAATAGCGCTATTTGTCGTCAAAAGCCAACCAAAATACCACAGTTTTCTAACTTCAGGAGCTCCCGAACCGTAGATTGACCATTGAATATTCCCTTGTCGTGATCGTAATAAAAATCTTGGAAATGACGCAGCAATTATTAAAAGGGGTATCCACCATCCGAACGGAGTTAAGACCAATATTGCTGAAATTAAAGCTACCAAATCTCCAAAAATATAGGAGAAAACTCTTAGCAAATCTGGCATTCGCCACATAAAAGTTTCTTTAGACTTACTAATTAAATTTTGAACCTCAGGATCTTCTAGATGTTGGACATCTAATGAAGATAACTTGGCAGCAAATAATATATTCAACTGATTCTGTAATCGATAACGCAATAGGTAATCAAAATAACCAAAATAAAGCCCCCATTGGCTAATAATCGCTATTAAATGAATCACATAATGGGTTCCAAGTAACACAAGAATAACCAGCGGAATTGTGTTTACTTGATTAGCTTGCTGAATAACTAATTCATCAATTATGTAGCGAGTAGTGAAGCTTAGGAGTAACGGCACCAATGCCACTAAACTAGCACTGAAAAAGTACCCAAAAACTAACTTCTTATCTGTCTGCCATGCAATACGAAGCGTCTTAGCTAGATTTAATAAAGATGATTGAGCTGCATTTTTAAATTGCCTAAACATTAGCTCAGTATATCAAAGCTACTAGTTCGCTAGCTTAGCCAATACAATCAATCTTTTTGTCTGCAATCCAGGTGGTACACAAGTCATTAAACTAAGATATCGCCCACTATCATCTGGTGGATCAACCACCCATGTTTCTTTAGGGTCAACAACTCGAACTCCAGTCACCTTGTAGCTGTAATGAGTCCCTCCAGCAATCACTAAAATATCATCACCCTTTTTAATTTTCGGTAAATTAGCAAAAATAGCTTTGTAGTTATTCTGAGTAAACAACTGATTAAGCGATGAGTGCCCAGTGATAAACACATTACCTCGTTCTCCAGGTAAAGCCGATCCCGGTAAATGTGCCAACTGCTGTTCAAAATCATTACTATCAACTTTAACAATCGCTTTAGCTAAATTAATCGACGGAATCGTAATACTAAACTCAGAATAACCAACATTCACCTCTCTGTGATTATTTGAAACTAAAGCCGGAAAACTGTTTACATTCTCCACAGAAACCCCCATCACCTCTCCTCGATCACCACTAGGATCTGCTAGCACCATATTCTGGTTATATGCCGACACTTCCCATAATTTATAAGACAATAGGGGCATCGCAATTTGGACCAACATAAACACACCAACTGCTAGCATTGAAATCGCAAGTATTCTAAAAAACATATAGGCAGGTTAGCTAACAGCTTTTAGCTATTAGCTTGCAGCGAAAAAATTTAGAGCTAAAAGCTGCCAGCTGCAGACTCTTAGCTATTTACTATTTGGCTGTTACACTCACATTAATATTTTTTGTCATCCAAGGCAATCTTTTCATAAAGCTTGGAGTAACATTTGGAGTAATCACTATATCTGTTCCAATCACATTTTCGATCTTAGATCGCAAAATCTGATCAGCTTCATCTTCGCTCTTGCCAGCGATCTGTTTTTTAATATCTTCTTGATTTACTTTTGGAACTAATTTAGCTTTAAATTTAGCTGTAAAGATCAATCTGCCATCACTCTCAATTTTCGAAACAGCAGATTGTGTTTCAGCATCCGCTAAGTTCAAATCATAGTTATCTGGAACTTCAGTTGAAACTGATTGGTTAATCATCTTTCTTAAATCTGCATCTGAGAAAGAAGTCCCTTTATAACCAACAGTTGCCGTTAAACTAAACTCACTAGCTTGATCATTAACTTTCTTGGAGTAATCAGTTCTTACTACTTCTTCTATTAATCCATCTTCTAATACTCTTTGATCTCCAGTTAGCTTAGCCTGCAATTCATCCTTGGCTTTCTTTCTCAAATCAGAGGTTAATTGAGCTAATAATCGCTTCTGATCATCAGCAGTCACGATACTAATATCTTTACTAGTTCCACCAGTAAGTGCTGTATCAACTGAAGCAATCACCTGATCAGAATTAAAATTAGCCAAGTTTAAATTAGTCGCACTTGGAATATTACTCTCTGGACCAATTGCTGACGCCGTAATACCTACTGCTTCAGATTGACCTGGTTTAATGACTTCACTAAAACCAGGACCAGGTGTCGAAGACTTTGAAGCAATTTGAACAGCAGTATCTAGAACAAACTTTAAGCCACCACTACTTGTTAAAACAGTTCCTTGTGAGAAAGATTTTGGACTATCAGTTTTGTTATAAATAATTACTTTTCCTTTAGCTGGATCACCAATCTGCTTTTTACCTGTAGCATTTCCTTTCGCAGTATCACTAATGGTAGTTTGAATAATCTGACCAGGAATCTTCAAACCAGCTTCATCAATCGCACTTACAGCTGGATCAGCAATTACTTGAGCTTGACGATCTAAAGTTTTAGCATCTACAAACACTGACACTTCGCTCTTAATCATCGACATATAGCCAAAAACTAGACCAACTAAAATAACTACTGGAATCAAGACTACTAACCAACCACTCTTTAACCAATTTTTCCAATTTGAAAGTGCCGCCATTATTCCAACTACTGAAAAATTCATACCACCAAAAGCCGCTTTAGCTGGTAGACCGTGTTGGTTTTTGGCAGGTGGTTGATGATGTTCTCTAACTGCTACTTGATGACTCTCAAATTCTGTATCAAATTCATCAGAGGGAAGCTCAGTACCCTCCACATTAGCAATATTATCAACCTCTTCTTGAGCAGTAATATCACCAGCTACAAATCCAGCTGCTGCCATCTGATTATTTTTATTCTTACCATTAACAGATTCATCAATTGGTAAATGTTTCGTATGAGCATTAGCCACAGCTGCACTATTCTTAGTTGCTGGATGATATACCACATTTGGTTCGATCTCTGATGCTCCAGCAAAACAAATCGATTGAATTGCCAAGCTCTGATCTAACAAATCAATTTTAGGCAAGTGTAAAAATGGTAATTTGGCCATCCATGGATATGCAGTTAATTTTTCTTTAATACCAGTCATCGACTCTTGACCAAAAACCAAAATTCGTGACGGCAACACTTCAACTTCATCAAATAACATCAATCCCTTTTCAATATCTTTAGCTAAATCATCACCTCTTTTAACCTCTCGACTTCCTGCAATCTTACCTGTTTTAATCACACTGACAATTAAAGGTTCTGTATAGTTCACCAAAACCGCAGTTAATGGCACTCCTGTTTGTTTTTGCAAAAAGTGACTAATCGCGTGAGAAGCTGAAACATACGCTAAAGGTGAAAGATCTAAGTCCTTAGTGAGTTTTTGAAGAGTTTCTAAATATTCTGGTTTTAAATTATCATCTTGTAGCCAAAAATCTGGCACCCCAAATAAAATTTTGGCTGGATCATACGGCAAATCTGCTAAAGCTTGATCTAACACTCTAGTTGCTGCCTCAACTAAATCTGCTTGAGATTCATATTTAGTATAAGCAGTATTCAACACTTGGAGTTGAGTCCCCTGAACTAACCACAATGCAGCAGCAACTTTATCTGGGTTTATTTCTAGAGCAAAAATAGCCTCACTTGGAGTCGATTTCTTAAAAAAAGGTAATCCATTAGGCAGCAAATCTTTAAAATTCATAACAACTATTCCGTTCTACGGACTAAACTATGGTAACACTCAAAGCTAAAGATAGCCAGTGCAAATGTAACAATTATTTTATCATAAATTGGGTTTTTGCTAATTAGATTTGAAGGTTCTTATCTAGTAGAAAATCGGGATTTAAATTTTCGACGAGGTCGTAAATCATGATAGTAGGCTAAATCAAATGCTTGTCGTGAGGATTTAGTGAATCGTTGCTCTTTTGGTTCATCAAATTGACTAATTGCCCATAATATTGCGGGTAATAAGAGCAATGGGATTAACCACAAACCTTCAAAACTTTCCTCCAAAACTGAATACTCAACTATATTTCTTGATGCCGGAGCATTTATTTGCGCTACTCCATCTACTGATTGAGCTTGAACCGGTTGAACTATCAGCATCACCAGAGCAAATATTGCCATCACTCCGCCTCGCCATATATTTTTTGTCTTAAGTTTATTATTTATCATAAAAATATCTTAATCCTCTAAAATTAACTATTAATCAAAACTTGGTAAGATCATGGTTAGAAAGTTAAACCATATAATTACTTTTTTTAGGCTAAACAGTTATAATTCCAGCATGACATCAGCAGAAATCAGACAAAAATACTTACAGTTCTTTGAGAAGAATGGTCATAAAATCATTCCCTCGGCTTCAGTCGTACCTGAAAATGATCCAACAACTCTTTTTACTAGTTCTGGAATGCAACCAATGGTTCCTTATTTATTAGGAGAAGTTCATCCAGAAGGTCGACGCATTGTTGACTCTCAAAAAACATTCCGTTCCCAAGACATCGATGAAGTAGGTGACAATCGACACGATACCTTCTTTGAAATGTTAGGTAATTGGTCTCTTGGTGATTACTTTAAAGAACAACAACTTCAGTGGTTTTTCCAATTCTTAACTGAAGACATGCAAATCGATCCTCAAAGAATTTATGTTTCTGTTTTTATCGGTGATCAAAAATATAATTTACCTAAAGATACAGAAGCAGCCAAAATTTGGAAAAAATTATTTGCTGAGAAAAACATTGATGCTAAAGAAATCGAGCTAGGAAGTGAAGCTCATGGAGCTGAAGTTGGTATGCAAAACGGTCGAATCTTTTATTACGATGCTAAGAAAAACTGGTGGTCTCGTGCTGGCACTCCGGATACCATGCCAGCTGGCGAACCTGGTGGACCAGATTCGGAAGTTTTCTATGAATTTTCTGATGTTCAACATGACCCTAAATATGGTCAAAATTGCCATCCTAATTGTGATTGTGGCAGATATTTAGAAATTGGAAATTCTGTTTTTATGCAATATCAAAAAACCACTGAGGGTTTCAATGAATTACCACAAAAAAACGTTGATTTTGGTGGTGGCTTAGAACGAATTCTGATGGCCAGCAACAATCAGCCAGATATGTTCAAATTAGATCTTCATTGGCCGATTATTGAAAAGATCCAAGACAAGTTAAGCATTAGTTATGATGACCATCAAATTAATTTGAGAGTTATTGCTGATCACATTAAAGCTGCTACCTTCTTAATCAAAGATGGTGTTATCCCCTCTAATAAACTTCAAGGATATGTCCTTCGACGTTTACTCCGACGCTCTGCTGTCAAAATTAATGCTATTAAGGAAGGTTCAATGGATGTTCTCTCAACTTTAGTTGATCCAGTCATCGACATTTATCATGGAACTGGTTATTTCGAAGTTGGTGATTGGGACCACATCAGATTAGTCATTGAAGAAGAGATTA
>CAZZEB010000038.1:7936-8239 GCA_964652495.1 uncultured Gammaproteobacteria bacterium | reverse complement strand
TGGGATAAAAATAAAAATCATGGACGAACTGAGAATAGATCAGGTCAACAAGGTTCTGAACGAGGTCTGATATCCGGATTTGATATAGAGGAACATAAAGTAGAGGTCACTGGTTTTAGTTTGGAAGATTTAGGAGGAAATCCTGAGGTAAAAGCAGAAATTGAGGGTTTAGTTGAACTGTTTTCAAATCCGGATCATTTTAGAAGATACGGTGCAGCAGCACGACCACCACGAGGTGTATTGCTTGAAGGACCTCCAGGTACAGGTAAGACGCTTTTAGCTCGTGCAGTGGCTGGTGAAGCA
>CAZZEB010000038.1:0-7926 GCA_964652495.1 uncultured Gammaproteobacteria bacterium | reverse complement strand
GACCTTGACTGCGAAAATTGTTGCATCCAGCTTAGGTATTCCTTTTTATGAACTTAGTTCTGCTGAACTAAAAAATGTTTGGGCAGGTGAATCTCCAAAAATAGTTAAATCGATATTTGAAACATGTGAAACCCCTTGTGTATTGTTTTTTGATGAGTTCGATGCAATAGGTAGATCTAGAGAAGAGTTGAGCTCGATGGAAAGGGATATCATGCAGGGATTATTAACTGGTATGCAGGGTCTATCGGAAAGAGAAGGTATCGTTGTAATTGCAGCAACAAATAATGCTGAATTGTTAGATCCAGCATTGAAAAGAAGTGGAAGATTTGATCGAAAGATCCATGTTGGTTTACCAGACAAACCTGGAAGAACTGATATATTCAAAATTCAATATAAAAAATCACTTTCAGGAGTAGAACCTGGACTTAAGATATTCTCAGGAGAAATCAACGACACCACCTTTTCACAATTATCAGAATTAACAGAAGGCTTTTCTGGAGCTGATATTGCGGAAGTTTATAGAAGAGCCGTATTTGAGGTAGCTAGAAAAGCACTAAAAAATCCAGATGCCACTATTTCACATAACGATCTACCTCCTATTATTGAATCAATCAAAAAAGAAAAATTAGAGCGCCAGAAAAGAACAGAGCTAGGATTTAGAACTCAAACTCAGAATTTAAACCTTAATAGATAAATCATCTCATACGAAAGTACTCCAAATTCTTCACCCGTTTCATGATTCACACTAAAACCGTTCGAAGTGTATGAAGTTGGCGAGCATTTCCGCGATCCGCTTGCTTTATGCAAGCACAGCAAGCCAAAACTTTGTCTGGAATTTAGATCTTTTATTGGTGAGTTTACCTCGAGCGGAGTTGTACGCAGCCGAGAGGAATCCACTCGGGGGAGCATATATTTTTAATCGATAACAATAACGTTTTTGGCAAGAGTCTTAAAACGTTCTCCATTTTTCTGAATAACGGTAATTGTTACCGCGCCTGTTTTACTAGTATTCATATCTGCAACTCTACCCCTCTTCCCTTTATGAGTACCGGCAATAACATTACATTTATCACCGTCTTTTAGCCCATTATTCATGATATTAGTATACAAAATGGGTTCTGCATAATTCCACTCGATGGGCCAGACATTCTAGCCTCGGACATTTTCACCCCGAGTTGGGAGTTCAGACCTTTGATATAATCTCCTTATGATTTCCGAAGAGGTCTATATCCAAGATAAACACCAGTTACGAAATTGGTTAGATGAAAACCATGATTCCAGCAATGGCATTTGGATAGTTTACGACAAGAAAAATAGTGGGAAAAGAACACTTTCCTATGATGAAATCGTTGAAGAAGTTCTGTGTTTTGGTTGGGTAGATAGCTTGCCCAGATCAAAAGATAAAAATCAGGCAATGTATTATATTTCTCCCAGAAAAGCAAAAAGTCCTTGGTCAAAACTAAATAAAGAACGGATTGAAAAATTAACAAACGAGAAGCGAATTACTCAAGCTGGATTAGAAGTTATTGAGAGATCAAAAAAAGATGGTTCTTGGACAAGTTACGACAACGTAGAGAATCTTGTAGTTCCGTTTGAGCTAAAAAGAGCTTTTTCCAAAAACAAAGAAGCGGAAGATAACTTCAATAATTTTAGTAATTCAAACAAAAAACAAATATTGTGGTATATATCTAGTGCTAAACAAGAGGAGACGAAAAGTAAAAGAATAACTCAAATTGTGGCGGAAGCAGCTAAAAATAATAATCCTTTAGAGTATAGAAAGAAAAAAGATAAATAGTTCTGTAATAGGTTTTAGATTTTCTATAGAAGCAGTAATCTAAATAATAAATTTTTCTCACAAATTTAATACACAGAAACTTCATGACATATGTTAAGATAAATAACATGAGTAAGTTAATTACATGTCTCTGGTTCGTTAACAATGACGGAGAAGAGGCGCTAAACTATTACATCGAAACTTTTAATTCAGCACCAGGCGAGCATTCAGCCAAGAGTGGGGACATTACCAAAGCGCCTAAAGCGTCGGAAGAAGTCTCTGGTCGTCCTGAAGGCTCTGTTATGACTGCTGAGGCTGAAATTGATGGAATTAGCTTTATGGCTTTAAATGGAGGTCCAGATGTTCCCTTCAATCTTAATGGCGGAACTTCTTATATTATTGAATGTGAAACTCAAGAAGAAATTGATTACTTCTGGGAAAAACTCTCCGCAATCCCTGAAGCAGAGCAGTGCGGTTGGTGTACCGATAAATTTGGTGTTACCTGGCAAGTAGTGCCAAGAATTTTAGATGAAATGATGCGAGACCCACAAAAAGCTGAAGCAGTAACAGCAGCTTTTATGCCAATGAAGAAACTTGATCTTGAAACAATCCGTAAAGCTGGCGAATAAGCCATAATTCAAAAAAAATCGATAAAGAATTGATCTTTATTGTCGTTCGGCCTCTTTGGTTAATGAGTCTAATACCAGCGCAGGGACATACAAAAACTCACTTTCCTTATATCCATTTCGAATCAAAGCATCTTTAACATTTTTAGACAGAACCACTGGTAGATAACCATCAATTTTTCGAGATAATGTTTGTTGCTCTGTCTGGTCTTCAAAAAGATCATAGCCAATTGTTAATGTTCCTTTCTTTGCCATAGATGGTTTATATCCCATTAGTTTCAAACGGTCATAAAATCTCGTTTTATATTCTTTGATACCTTCTCTTGTTGCTCGAAAAACAATTTTACGACCATTAGCTATCTTCAAAATATTTCTGATTACCACATCAGATGGATCTATAATGCTGACATTTTCATATTTACTAGCCACAGAGGAGAGCGAGATGACGTCCTCACTTTTCTTAATCACAGCCGTTTGATCTTCAGATCGAACATAACTTTTGTGGAACCTGTCGCCAATAATCAGAATCCTCTTGGATTTCCAATGGTGACTCTTTTCGATAGTCCGTATGTTTTGGCAAAGTAGATCTAATTTATGAGGTGAGACATCATAATCTTTATCTCCTGGCAAGAATATCTGATCATCTTTAACCGGAAAAAAGACATACTCGCCACAACTCTGTCCGCTAGACCTTACAATCACAGTTTCCAAATCTTCATAAAATGTATTTACATCATAAAAATTCCAGACATCAGTATAATTAGGTTTATGATTGGAGATCGTAATTGTCTCTGTTGGCCCACTATCAAGGGCAAACTGCATACCAATATAGTCTCCCGCACCAACAAAAAGCATTGAGTGGCCAGAGGGGAGTCTCAAATTCAATTCTCCAGAAGTTTGATAATTCCGCAGCTTTTCTTGGGCTAGTAGTACTTTGTCCAACCATGATTTATGTTCAACAATCTCGATCAGTTTTTTGATCCCGAATATACCAAAGGAGTACAAAATAACATTTGGTATGTGATAGAGGATATTAGCTTGTTCAACTGGATCACCTAGTAGATCCCAAAAATAATTTACACCAGCTAACAATTGTGGTGACAAGTTAGTCCATTCTGGCAGACGTTCTATTAGTAATTCAAAATTCTCTGGAAAGACTGTAAAAAAGAATCCAAAAATCAAAGAAAGGGGAACAGCTGTTACTTTTAATATTCGAGTCAGTGTTAAGGGGCGATCAACTTTTTCGAATGTTAACAAATACTCTATTTCCGAAGGTGTAAGAGATGATTTTGTCTCGACTTTTTTAGCGATAGTTATTAACTTTTTCTTTAGGTGACGCATTGCAGTGCATTATAATTGCTAACTTCATTTGTGGGAAGAGTGGATTGATGTAAAAAGATCTGTACTATATCTAAGGATAATTTGCTATTATTACTTTATGGCGACATTAAACACTTGGATCAACTTCAACGGTAATGCAGAAGAAGCATTCAATTTCTACAAATCTGTTTTTGGAGGGGAGTTTACTAAAATTATCCGTTTCAAAGATATTGCGACTGAAGAATTCCCTGTATCAGAAAAAGAAGAGCATAAAATAATGTATATTGCTCTACCTATCGGGGACAATGCTTTTTTGATAGCCAATGATGTCCCTGAAGTTTTAGGACAAGTAAATGAACGAGAAAATCGCAGCAAAATTTTAGTAACCACTGATAGCAAAGAAGAAGCAGATAGATTATTTAATGATCTGTCAGTCGGAGGAGAAGTAGAAGGTCCAATGGGTGACAGTCCTTGGGACTCGTATGCAGGCATGTTCCGAGACCAATATGGTATTGAGTGGATAATCGAATTTTCTGCTAGTAAATAGAGTCTTTTATACGTGATATAATTCGCTTATGGATGAACAAGAAAAATTAAATGATGCCGTTAAAGTCGCTCCACACCTTCATACAGTGATTTTTGAAAATGATCGGATCAGAGTATTAAAAGTAGTAGTTAAACCTAATGATAAAGCAGAAATGCATTGGCATCCTGAAAACATTAATTACATCCTCAAATCAGGCAAGCTTTTATTTACTAAACCCGATGGATCCTCGGTAGAAGTAGATTTAAAGGAAGGCCAAGTAACTTCTTCTAAAGCAGGATCTCATGCAGTTGAAAATATAGGAGATGAAGAAGTTCAGACTGTTCAAGTAGAATTAAAAGAAGTCTAAAGGTTATATAATACCCTCATGTCAGAACGCGTTGATCAATTATTCACCGATGGTTTAATGGCTGGTTATGCCGGAATCAGTAATCCCGAAACTATTCAAAGAGCTACTTTTGTTGGTAAATCGAATGACCATATTACTGAAAATGGTGAACACTATCATGATCAATGGTTTGCTGATGATAATGGTGGAGGACAGGAGTTAGTAGAAACTGCCGAGGAAAAAGCTACTCGACTTTATGCCGGAGGTGTCATTCCAGTAGAAGAACTTCAGAAACTTGATCTGACAACAAATGATGTAATTAGTCGATTAATAACTAGTGTCAGAGAATTAAACGGTAAAACAAGATTACATGAACCCGCTGATCTTAATTTAGAGAATGGTTGGAATTACAAATATGAAATTCTCAAGAAAAGCCAAGAAGTACCACTAACAATAGGTTATGAATCGATTACATTTAATGGTCGAGAAGTCTTTGCTCACGGTCACATGATTTCTCCAATAAAGTAATAAATTGATTGACTTTATTTCTTAGCTAAGTAACAATCTATATATGAAATGTCCAAAATGCGAAGGTGAAATGGAACTAGGTATAGTTTCAGATAGTTATGGTCAGGTAGGTAACTTACAAAAACAAAGTCAGTGGGCGAAGAAAGTTAATTCTGTACTAAAGATTTTTCAAGCTGGATTAGATGGTGCTAAGTCAATTAAATCTTACCGCTGTAAATCATGCGGGTATCTCGAGAATTACGCTGAATAATTTAATCTAATCTCGTTGTATAATATCTTCATGAATCTTTCCTTTATTAAGTCTACTGAATCTGATTGGCAAATTGTTCAATCAATTATCAAAGAAGCAGTTGATACTACGAACGGGTTATACATTGCTGATACTGATGAAAAAGCTATTATCAAATTAATTGATACCACTGAACTTTATTTAGCCAAAGAAGGTGATCAACCAGTCGGAGTTATTGCATATAGCATGACAGATCCAGGAGTTGCATATGTTGAAGAGGTTGTCGTTAAACCACAGTTCAAAGGAAAAGGTTATGGCAATCAAGCGATGCAATGGTTAACGCATCATCTCAAAGATCTTAAGAAAATCACATTAGTTACACATCCTCACAACACTCCAGCAATTAGACTTTATTTAAAAAATGGTTTTAAAATCGTGAAATGGAATGATAATTTCTTTGGAGATGGCCAACCAAGAATCACTTTAGACAAAGTAATCTCTGAATAAAACATATAAGTATAGTATTTGTTAAAATATACACATGACTAAAGTAGATATTTCCGGTGGAGTAGTCCATGAACTCCCTAACGATTTAAAAGAAGCTTTGTTGGCAGATTCAGAGGCTCTTCAATTATGGGAGAAAATTACCCCACTTGCACGTAATGAATGGATCTGTTGGACTACTTCAGTGAAGAAAGAGGAGACCCGAAAAGAACATGTTGAGCGAGTTTGTCCTGAATTAAAAGATGGGATGAAACGTCCCTGCTGTTGGATCGGCTGTATTCATCGTACAGACAAAAAGATTAGTCCATCAGTTCAATATGTTCTAAGTAAAAGATAGAATACTTCTATGGATAAAAATGATCAGACTGAAAATATAAACTATCCACTTCCAGATGATTGGCGAGGGGAGATGATAACTCGAATTAGAAAACTCATAAAAGAAGTCGATACTCAAATAACTGAAGAGATAAAGTGGAAAACCGCATCCAATCCAGATGGAGTTCTAGTGTGGTATCGGAATGGGATGATTACAACCGGAGAAATCTACAAGAAGCATTTACGTCTGGGATTTTCAAAAGGTAAGCAACTTAAAGAATTAAATACAGACAGTTTAATAAATAGTTATCGCGCTTTAATTATTAAGGAAGAAGATGCATTGGATGAGGAAGCTTTTAAAAAATTAATCCAAGCAGCAGTTGAACTTAATATAAAAAAATAAAATGACACCTTGGTTAATTATTGTCTCTGGTCCTTTATCGAGTGGCAAGACAACTTTAGCAAAAAAGCTCTCTCAAGAACTAAACTTGCCATTAATTTGTAAAGATGGCTATAAAGAAATACTTTTTGATAGCTTAGGATGGAATGATCGTGAGTGGTCAAAAAAATTAGGTATTGCTGCTGTGAACTTAATGTTTAATTGTGTTGAATCTTTTCTTAGTAAAAACATTTCATTAATTGTCGAAGCCAATTTTAAAAGTGAGTTTGATACTAAACGGTTTTTAGATATCAAAATGAAACACAATTTTAATGTATATCAAATCCAACTAGTTTGTGATGGTGAGGTACTTTTAAAGAGGTTTAGTGCTAGAGCTGATTCTGCTGAGCGTCATCCAGGTCATGTTGAGAGTCATAATTTAGATGAATTTACCGAAGTACTTAAGAAGGGTATTCTTGAACCACTAGAATTAGAAGGACATCTTTTCAAATTAGACACCACCGATTTTAAGAAAGCAGATTTCGACGGTTTGCTAATGGACCTTAAAAAGAAATTAAGTAACTAAAATTTATTTTCTGGTATTATTCAAACATGAACACTTATCTTATTTTACTGCGAGGAATAAATGTCGGCGGTAAAAATAAAGTTTCAATGACAGAGTTAAAGAAATGCTTAGAAGAAATCGGATTTGAGAATGTCATCTCATATATCAATAGCGGCAATATTTTTGTCGACTCCAAACTTTCAACCAAAACTATTACTGAAAAGATCGAGAATATTCTCCCTACTAAATTTAAATTAGATAGTGAGATTATCAAAATTTTAGCGATTTCTAAAGAAGAATTAGAAACAGTCGTTAATAACGCCCCTAAAGGGTTCGGATTCAAACCTCAAACTTATTATTCAGATGTCATTTTCTTATTAGATAAAACAGTTAAAGAGTTAATTGATCAAACAGAGGTCAATCCAGAAGTCGATACCGCTTGGCCTGGTAAAGAAGTTGTATATTATCAGCGGCTGGGTGCGAAGAGAACAAAAAGTCGTCTTGGAAAAATAATTAGTAAACCAATTTATAAATCACTAACTATTCGAAGTTGGAATACAGTCACCAAGTTATTAGCGATTCTTAAATCTCGTGAGCAATAAAAATTATTCTGATATAATATCCATATGGCCGAATTAAAAACCCAAGCAACTAACCAAGATCCAAAGGAGTTTCTCAAAACAATTGAACCAGAACAAAAACGTCTTGATGGTTTGGCATTATTAGAAATATTTGGCAGAGTGACCGGAGAAAAAGCCGTGATGTGGGGAACAAGTATTGTTGGTTTCGGAAAATACCATTACAAGTCAGAGCG
>CAZZEB010000037.1:0-8401 GCA_964652495.1 uncultured Gammaproteobacteria bacterium | reverse complement strand
TTTAACCTCAAGATTAATACTTTTTTTATTAGCAATTGGCTTAAAAATTTCTCCTATAGCATTCATTTCTTCTCTTACACAAAATGGTCTTGGAGTTATGGGCATTTTTCCAGCTTCAATTTTAGAAAAATCCAGAATATCATTAATCAAGCTTAATAAAGATTGTACTGAATTGTTTATCAATTTGATAAATTTTTTTTGTTCTTCAGGCATTTGCATTTCTTCAAGCAGTGAAGAAATGCCTAATATTCCATTTATAGGAGTTCTAATTTCATGGCTCATTGACGCCAAAAAATCATGACTTGTAAATTTTCTGCCTCTTTTTTTATGAGGCTTTTTCTTTAGATTTAAATCCATTTATATAATCCTTTAGTTCACTCATCGAACTGGAATAATAGGACTCAAGTTCACTAAACAAAAAATCAATAAGATTTACATTAATATCCTCGTCTTTTTTTTTACATTCTATCTCAAGGTTTTTACTAATAAACTGCAATTTAGTTAGACCAAGACTACCAAAACTTGATTTTAATTTATGAGCCTCTTTAGAGATTTGTATAAAATTTTTAAATTGGCGTAGATTTATTAAATCTTTTCTATATGCATTTCCCTGTGATTCTAATATTTCATAAAGTGAATTAATAAGCTCTAAACTACTATCTATTTCTATCAGTGAATTTACTGTTTCCTTGGTGAGAAGAGTTTGTTCATATATTCCTTTTCTTATCTGAGAAAGAATTTCCTGATTTTCCAAGCTGTCTTTCACGTTAGCTCCTGATTTAATTATCGTATATAAGATCTACAAAAACGATAAAAAATTTCTTAATACTCACCTTGATACAAGGATGTTTTCTCATTTTAGGATTAATGATTTAGAATTTACTTTATAAACAGCTACATACAACTTAAAGATGCTGAACCCTTAACAACTTTCAAGATAATTTGCCTTACAACCGTGCCGCCTCGGCCATCTGATAACTGCAGATCATAAGTTCGTGTCATTGTAGTTGAAGCGCTATTCATACAACTTGGAAGCTTAAAATTCCAAGTTCCATCAGTTATACTACCTGGAACTAGAGTGTCTTGAAATGCAAAACTGTAAGAATCGTTATTTCCATCTGCATCTATAGGAAGTACAGGAACAGAATATGTCTTTGACCAGCTATTTCCTACTTTTTTATCCTGAGAAGCATCAACACATACGGTAAATGCGGTTGTGTCAGAATTAGCTGTACTGCCCGTACAACCAAAACTTCCTTTTGTTACATTAATAGCAGTCGGAGATCTATTTGTGTTTGAAACAGTTATATTAATACTATGCTGTGTATAGACCGTTGGATCATCACTTTTTTGTAAATAAAATGAGACTGCGTATCTTCTAGTCGTAGCGGGGAATGATGTGTTTGAATCTGTATAATTTGGATTAAGTGTGAAAGTAAGATCTGTTGTTCCTGTTCCAGCTAAAGTTCCGGGAGAAACTATCAAGGAGGCGCTACAGGCTCCAGAGCCACCAATGACATTACACGTAGGGGCGCTAACAATAAAATCATAAATGTCGATAGCTCGACCACTTGCCGCCTCGGCCTTAAGGACCAAAGGAACTGTTGTTGCCTCTGCCACTGTAATATCAGTAGATGCACTTCCCAAATACCATGCTGATAAATTCATTGGCGTTGCCGCCTCTGCTATGACTAAATCAAAGTCATTAGTAGCTGTGGCCCCTCCAACATCTGTAATTGTAAGTCGAATCTTATAGGTACCAGCTGACAAAGCTGGTGGCGTCCAACTAGCTGTTAATGAGTTCGAACTAAAACTAATATTTAATCCAACTGCAGTACAGGCAGATTCATAAGTTCCGTTAGTGTCGGTATCAGTTAAGCAATCATAGGTTAATATTTCTCTCGTATCAATAGGATCTGTTGTTAAGTCTGGCTCTAAAAACATCTCATCAAGATTAATACTCATCAACTTGCCCTCTACGCCATTTACCACTGTGGTCGGTGATGCTAACAGCGTAATAGGCTGATTGGTATTATCAGTAGTAATCTTGATTGTATCTGATTCACCAACAAGTCCATTTGCATCAGTAGCTTTAAAATAAAATGAGCATTCTGAACTTGCATTATAGGGTGGAGCTCCCCACAGCAAAGCATTATCAGACACATCTTTTGTGAAAGTCATCCCCGCCCAACGACAATGCTCATCACCTAAAAACACAATAGAATAGGTTATAGCTGTCTGATTTAAAGCAGGATCAGTTGCATGACCAATATTTAATCCGCTGAAATTAATAGCCTCAATTGCATTAAAATCGGTTGGTTGGATATCCCACTGTGGTGGATCATCAACATTAGTTATATTGAAATTTACCACTCTTTCGTCAAAGCGAATAGAGGAATCGAAATTGCCACCTTGAGATTCATAGTGAATAAAAAATTTAACCTTTGAAGATCCACTGCTGCCAATCATTTGTAAGTAACTGGGTTTAAATTTTACTGTAAAAGTATATTCTCCATTTAATAATGTTTTAGTAATTGCAGCTAAAGAACCAGCCCCATCAGGAAAACCTGTTTTTATCTGATCAACCGCTTCTATTGTTAATTCCAATGGATCACCATCAGCATCTTTAGCCGTAACAGTAAAAGTGCTTTCCGTGCCCTCAACAAAGTTATAGTCAGTTTGTATACTTGTAAATATAGGTGGATTATCAGGATCAACAATAATTTTTGCAGACTCATTGGATACCGCTAGTTTTGAATCACTAACTGAAAAATAAACTACACTAGAGGTAAGTGAACTTGATGGCGTCCAATTAACCAATCCTGTATTGGTTACAACTAGCCCATTTGGGCCATTCGACAAAGTATATGCTAAACCCGTTTCATCGACATCAGGATCTTTGCAGTAGGGACTTAATGGAACTGAATTAAATACGTTTGCGCGAGCATGAATAACTAAAGGAGTATCACATCTTTGTGAGCGATTTTTATCATTCACTGAAAATGTAACGGAAATATTCTCTTGAACAACTGGAAGTGAAAATAACGGCTTAAATACATGACTTCCACTTTCTTCATAGGAAAAAAGATAGTCTATATCGTTGTTGCTTGTGTCAATCAAGTTTGTAACTGAATTAAAAGTGTGACTCCAAGTTGTTGGATTAATTTTTATAATGCTATTAAGTGGATCTACATAAAAACAAGAAAGCTTAATAGATTTATTTTCGTCAGAATCTTTAGAACTAGTTCCATGAATAGATAAAATAGGCGTACTCCAAGCCCAAATTGGCTTTGGCTCAGTCCAGCTACCGGGCTGCAATGCTGCCACATTAAAATTTAAATCCGTATTTTCTTTTACTAGAATTTCTCTAATCATATCTACTGTCGAATTGTCATTTCTTATGAGGTTTAAAACTTCAGAGTTTGTTTTTTTTCTACAATCAATACATTTCACTTCTATACTTAAAATTAATTCATCAAATGATTTTTTGGATATTTTAATTTTTTGATTATAATAGCTATACTTTAAAAACCAGCTCAAAGCGGTTGTTACATTACTAACAACCAAATCAGTACCTAAAACAGGAGACTCAAAATAAAAATCTCCTGATGGATGATTAGGATAATAAACTTTTGCTATTAAATCTAAGGTTACAGGTTCTGAATTTTTTTCTCTAGAACCATAATCACCAACCAACAAAGATTTTGGTAAAATTAATTTTCCTTTAGTAGGTAATAATTGGGTAATATATGTTCCCAGATCTGTATCAAGCCAATAAATTCTAACTTCTGAAGCTGCCGACAAATAATAATTTTCATCACTCAATGTATTTTTTGAGGCTTCACTATTTAATGAAGCCTTGTTGCAGGAAGCTAAGCCTGCAATCATCAAAAGTATCAGTGAAAAAATCCATCTTTGCTTACACATCATTCTTTAATCCGCTGACATCACACATCGTGTATTTGACGACCCAAAAGCACCTGATACAGATTGAGGTGGCAAATAGGTTGACCATCTTGCATGGGCTAATGCTGCTCTATCAGTAAAAGAGGCTGTTACTGTATATGGATAATAAATTGTAGGACCATAGTTTTCAGTAAAAAGCAGTCTTGATAAATAGGATACGGCTGATGAAACTAGCACTGGTAAGCCCATTGGAATTGACATAAAATAAACATTCGTACTAGATCTTAAACTATACAAATAATAGCTTGTTCCTGAAAGTGTTGCTGTTGTGTAATTCATTTGATACCCAGTTTGACCACCGTTTATATCTGTCAATAAATCTCTATTTCCATCATCTAGAACTGAACTCGTACCAGTTACTGTTTTGGTTGTTGAGTTCCAAGCAAAAGTATCGCTTGTCCACCACCAATTAACGAACACTTGATGTGCACCATACCTTGATTGGCAATCCACATTAGCCAGTGAATTTATTTTAAATGTAGTACCTTGATATATTGAGTTAGAATAAACTCCAAATAGCTCGTTTGTTCCTGTCAACATTTGACTCACGTTTGTAGGCCAAGTATAGTTGGTGCCAATATTTACTGGACATCTGAACCCACTAGATGAATTAAAAGATCCACCACTAGCAATTGTTGATGCTGCTGAATAAGTCATGCCATACAACTCACCAGCAACAGTAGGAAATGCTTGCATTGCTCTATACTCTCTCATGCGTGGTATTCTTTTGCTGCCATAATTACTGTCTTCTTGTGCTTGGCAAGAAAGAAAACTTGAATATTGAGAAGCAGTTTCCCTGGCTACAGGAATAAAGCCTCCATTATCTGTATCGCTAGGATTAGATCTATACATTTTAGCATACGCTGATTTGCTGTCTGGAACCGTGGTAAAAACTTGATACGCCCTTAGCCATGAAGTTCCGTATTTATACAAACACAGATTTTCACCAGGCCACATCATGAAAAATACATCACCATCGACACCAACGCTAGTACTTGGTAACACATTTGCGACTTCACTCGTAGCTATACAATCACCTGTTGTTTTCCCTGCTCCGCACTTTCCTCCAGCTGAGCCCTTAGTCCAATTACATCCCATGGGATATCTGTCTTCAAAAAGATTATAACCAAAATCGTAGAATCCAGTTGAAAAAGTTAAAGCAGGTTTTCCAGGACCAGAGTTATAAGGTGTTCCACCAATTCCAGTGTAAGGACATCTATTGTGATTTTTAGGATCAACAGCTGAGTTCATTTGTCCACACATTTCGTAGTTAACAGCATCTCTTTGAACCAGAATCATGTTAGCGGGTGGCATTGGTACAATGACACTAAAGTTGTCTAAATTATCTTTGGGTATTGGCTCTACCCACGTATATCCATCTTCAGTATGCTGAATTGACATAGTATATCGATACCTCGCTGGAGATGGTCCGGCTTTTTCATCTCGACAAGTTAATATTCCTGACCCAGTCATTGTATAGGAACTAGATGAGCACTTAACACGACATGCTGATTTTGTTGTGGTTTCACAAGGAGCTTCTGAAGAAGTATCCAAGTCGCTATCAGTAGTTGCTCTTGTAACTACATAAACAGTCCCAGAATCCATTCCATTAAAACTCTTAAACGACAACTCAACCAATTCTCCAGTAGGTGTTCTCTCTGGATAAACAGGATGTACAGGTGCTGCAGAAGAAGCGCCAAAAGCTCTGATATTAACTACATTCAACCATTTAGCAACAGAAGCATTCTCATCATGATAACTTAACGTATTGGTCGAGACCTCAAACGTTGCCTCATTACCATCCTCTTTTTTCAAGGTAGAAACATAGGCCTGGGCGCTGACCTTGTATTTAAAACCAGTTTTCAATCCAGAAATTTCAGTTGAAACTTCAGAGCCTGTCACCGTTTTAATTAATTCTTTATCTCCACCTGACGCGGGTTGAATATAAATCCTAATTTCATCAACTACCGCCACCGCATTTGAAAAATTAACCTGAATGCTTGAGCGATTTAAAGACTCAACAGAAGAAATTCCAGACCAAGATAAAACTGAAACCTTATTAGTATTATCATCTTCTATTCCATTCTATCAACAGCTATTACTATATAAGTATATATCACGCCCCACGTAACAGAGCCATCAATATAACCTTTAGTTGTATTTGATAATGTAGCTAATAAATTCAAATTTTTACCTGAGTATCGGTATACTTTGAAAGATGTTGTTTCTACAGAAGGCAGCTCCCATGTAATCAAAACACCAGTTATTTTATTTAATCCCGCCTTAGCTCCTGACCAGTTTTCAGAGTTTATTAAACTTTTTTTAGAATCATCTTGAGATGATGATGAATTAGATTTTTCTCCTCCCGCATTTTCAAAACACGAGGACATAAAAAAACTTATTAAAATAAATGCTATTTTTAAGAAATCATTTCTTCTCATTCTGCCTCCACAGCACACCACACTTTTATTCTAGTTGAAGCTGAATCGGGATGAATGGTATATGAAAATCTGTTTTTAGTTCCTTCCATCATTGTATATCTTGCCGTTGTTGCATCATAGACATGGGCTAAGGTTGCATTTCCTCCACCGTTGAAGGCGCTTGGACCTAATGCTCCGTTATAAACAAGATCAGATGAATTTCGATAAGCTGAAAAAGAAGAATTAATTAATGCTAAACCCATCGTTAAAATGTACTTAGGGTATGTGGCCATATTAGTTGAGTTTATAGAAACGCTTTTATAAAAAGTTGCAGAATCATACAATGTAAGTCCACTGGTAACTCCATCGAATTGATAGTTGCCCCAATCATAAACCACACCTGAATCACTATCTGAAGCAACAGGTGAATAAGCTGGTGGATTAGTTCCAATATTTGTTCGAATAAAAGTGTCAGCAAATATAGTATTATTTCCATCAAATAAAGTATGAGATATAGGATCTTGAGCTCCCCACCTAGAAATACAATTTTCAGTTGCTGGTGTGCCAATAAAGTAAGGAGAATTCATATAATTTAAAATTCCTGGTGTATATGCTGTAAACATTTGAGATCTATAATTTGAAGAATCTATTACCTCGGCAACTGTAGTTGGCAAAGTCAGCATACTAGCTGCTGACCCAGAGGCACATCGTCTATATCCAGGAAGTTGTCCCCCTGTACTCAGAGCTGCACTATAAATTCCTTCTCTTAAATTGTATTCTGCAATTTCATCAAATATGGCATTAGGTTCTCCGGGCATTGTCGCAAATGCCGCAGCATGAATATATTCTCTTCTTCTCATGAGTCGCTTATTTCCATAAGCCGAAGACTGATTGCTACAAAAATTATAAGCCTGAGCTTGTCCAAATCCATTCAACTGTGGATAATGTCGTTTGCCCTCTTCACCGGGATCAATCCTTGATACTGCTTTAAATTGAGCTGATGTTGTTAAAGAAGCTGTTGATAACCAACCAGTAGCCGATTTGTAATAACAACTAGCTCCATAAAATGGATTAAGAGCAAAGTAAACATCTCCAGGTTGCCCCAAGGAAACATCAGGAGCACCAGCCGCAGATGAGGTACCAGTAACACCTATACAACCATTTGGACCACAAGAAGGTGATACCCTTGTCCAATTACATGCTAAACGGTAGCGATCAACAAAAAGATTGTAACCAAAATCATAATATCCATTATCAAAACTTAACGCTGCTTTACCAGGCCCCGAATTGTAGGGAGTTGCACCAATTCCCGTATAAGAACATCGTTGGTTCTTTCTAGGGTTCGATGCTTGACCAAGCATTTTACACATTTCAAAATTAGCTGCATCTCTCTGTATTAAAACCATATAGTCGGAAGGAATAGCAACCTTTACATAAAAATCAGAAGCATTAGTATTTGGAAGTTCTTCTACCCATTCTTCATTAGTTGTGGAATCTTTTTTAACTTGAGTAATAACATAATTATAAGTCATTGGTGGAGCCGATACATTTGTATCATCACAGGTTTGAATGCCAGAACCCGTGTTGGTGCAGTTAACAATGCAAGACTGCTGAGTAGAAGTTATACATGCAGTAGTTGTAGTTACGTCTGGAGTATAGCTTGTGGAGGTTCTTATGACTCGATACTTGGTACTACTAGAAGCTCCACTGAAAGGATTCCAAACTAATTTAACCATTCGCACTTTTGGATCTTTAGGAGCATTAGGAGCATCTCCAAAGGCTTGAACAGCTAAAACTCCGCGATAAGAATAATTAGTGTCATTATTTGAGCCAGATCCAAAGGCTTCACTGTTAGTTTTGCCTTCAACATAAACTTCATTGCCATCTTCGTTAGCTAAATAGCTCATATAGGCGTTAACAAAAAATTTATATTTTACTCCTGAACTCAAATTTGTAACATCGATCGAAGTCACATTTCCTTTGATTGACTTAACAAGAACTTTTCCTCCACCAGA
>CAZZEB010000036.1:0-8442 GCA_964652495.1 uncultured Gammaproteobacteria bacterium | reverse complement strand
TATAGATACTGCACTTTTAGTTACTAATAAACGAGAATATTGTTTATGACTTGGATCAGATTCATCTAAAGTTATCATATTACTTACTTGCTTCATAGAACCCATTACAGCATTTAATTCATAAGTTCAATATCATTGATTACCTATTACATTTACAGTGTTTAAACTTGCTTTATTACTTATTTCATCATCAGCTATTAATGATAATGATGGGAATATTAATTCTAATATTATAAATATTGGAATAAAAGTTCAAACTACTTCTAATTTTAAATTATGTACTTGATTTAATACTTCTTTCATATAAATAGCGTATTTTACTATTCCTGAAAATTCAGTTGAAGTATGATTTCATTGGCTTAAATATTTTCTATTTTCACGTATAGTTTTTAAATCATTTATTTTTCTTAAATATAAAATTTCCTGTCTCATATATCTTACAAATTTATATGTTGGTACTAAAAAATCTTTTAAAAATAATCTGAAATAAGAACCATGTTTATCTAAAGTATATTCAACTAATATAATTTTCGATCATTTAAATAATGAAAAGGTTATTATATTAATCTAATATGATTATATAGAGTAATTTATATTATGGCGCTCCTGAGGCAGGAGAGAAGTTAATAGCACCATCAGAATAGACACTTTTGATCTGTGTTGCATTTAATCCGTAATTATAAATACGTACATCATCAATCTTTCCATCATAGTTAGCAGTAGTTGTTCCTCCAATCAATAAGTTATTAGAATCGCTAGTTGCTGGTGAACCAACTCCGTTGGTACTTGTGCCACGCAAATTTCCATTGATATATATTTCAACTTCATCATCGCCATCGTCAGTATAAGAAGTACAAATATGATTCCATGAAGAAGTTGCTATTCCGCTAGTGACATTAACAGTTGCATCAGTAGTACCTAAATCAAGTGAAGTTTCAACATCTAAATTGCCGCCAGACTGACTATCTACTCTTAAATATGTATTAGTCCCTTTAAAAAGGATTTGGCCAACATCGTTTTCTCCATCACTATCAGCATTTACCCAAGCGCAAAAGCTAACACCATTTGAAAGTGACGAATCAAAATCAATTGGATTGGCATTGGTTATAGTTACCACATCATCTGTCCCATCGAAATCAAGTGAATAGTTTCGTCTACCGGTCACACCGTTAAACCATGAACCTGAAGTAGCGCAAGTTCCAGGAGTTGCTCCACTAAGAGTCCCAGTCAAGCTATTACCCGCAGAGTCATTAATAGTTGTCCCTTGGCATTCATCCATCTTCCACTGGGCAACTGGTTTACCATTATTATAATTCCAAGCAATTTGAGCACTGGTAAGACCATAATCATATAAGCGAAAATCGTCCATCCGACCTAAAATTCTTTTTTGGGTGGCATCTACACCGCCAATATTTAGAGCACTGTTAGAGTTCTTGATTGTGCCAGAATAAGCGGGTTGAGAGGCATAACTGGGAACTTCTCTTCCGTCTACATAGAGATAGACAGTTGCTCCGGATTTTACAGCTGAAACTTGATGCCAGCGATTGGCTGCAAATCCGACCCCTCCAGTCGAACATGTATCTGATCCCGAATTACTGGTATTAATCCAACCAAAGCAGAGATCATCATCGGTCTCTGCATAAAAATGATATGAATACCAAGGTGATGAGGAATGAGTTTTATAAGCGAAGGTCGCTTCTTCGGCCCTAGTAGAGGGTAAAGATCGAAAGTAGACCCAAGTTGTGATTGTCATATCTGTAGAAGGCTCAAGCAGCGTGTTATCAGCAATAGTCACCACATCACTTGTACCATTGAAATCTAATCCCTTACCTAATTTACCTGGAACTCTTTGAGGGGTAGATAGTGTTCCAGTTAAGCCATTACCGGATTTGTCATACGCTGAAGTGCTACCACCTTCTTCAAAATCCCAATATAAAACGGGCACACGACAGGTGCTAGTATCTCCAGGAATACAATAGGAGCGATCATTAGAGTTAGATGCAGAAGTTCCTGCAGAATTAGTAGAAGTGGCTCCTAGGACCTCGGTTGATCCGCGGTTCATATCAAACATGATTTGATCTGAACTAAGTGCCCCACTATATATTTTTGGTTCATCAATTGTTCCAGTGAAATCCTGACTAGTATAACTAGTTCCACCATTTCCAATGGTAAAATTATCACTATTCTCTGCAGTAGCAGTTGTGGAATCCGTTGCAGAATTGATTTGTTTGCCATCAACATAAATATATAATTTATCCGTCGCGACATCCCTTATCCCGGCGATATAGTGCCATTCACCGTCATTAAGAGCAGTACTTCCACAGACAGAAGGGGAGTTTGTACCATCACTCATACTAAAACAGGCGTATTCGGAGCTATTCATATATAAGCGATATGGGTATGCCCCTGAGCCATTATCTTTAGAAATAATATGTGCATCTGTTGAGAAATTTGTGGATGTTTTTACCCACGCAGTTAACGTATAGTTATCTGTAGTGGTTCCAAGATCAATAGCACTCACTTCAGTAAACCTGACGTTATCGTCTGTTCCATCAAATTGAACTCCACGGCCAAACTTACCAGCATTATTCCAACCTGAAGTCGAAGTTGCTGGAGATGACATGTTATTTAATGTGGCATTAATCGATTGATTACCACTACTTTGGGCGGTTGTTCCATAGCCTTCATCAAATTTCCAATGGCCCAAAGCAGATCCGACAGGGGATCCGGGGGCAGGATGTGAGGCATTCATATCTTCGATAACTTGTTTTTGTGTTAATGTGTAGCGGAATAACTTGACCTCATCCATCGATCCAGTAAAACAACTACTGTGGTTCCCTAGGTCATCAACATAACATCCAATCGAAAGTGGATCAGTAGTTGATTGATCAATATTTAAGGAACTAATCGACCCAGAACCTGTAAGCACACCATCTAGATATATCATCCCATTTCCATCGCGATCATATACTGCTGCAATATGGTGCCAGTTATTATCGCTAATAGATGTGCTTGATGTCACCGATGTCCGAGCACCAGAGCTATTCCCAATCCAGATTTGAGGAGTTACTCCGCTCGATAGGAATATCGAATATCCGGTCGCATTACTATTATCTGCCCCCTTAGCCAATAAATATTCATGAGCAGTACTCCCATTTCGTTTTACCCAGAAGCTATAAGAAAAGTCCAGACCACTATTAAAATCATGCAGAGAACTGTCGGGGATAGTTACAGAATCGTTAGTTCCATCAAAAATTAAACCTTTTCCGAATTTTCCACTTCCAAAGCGGGTATTTCCATTTAAAGATCCCGATTGACCACCTGTAGTAGCATCTTTGACAGTCGTTCCAGTTCCTTCATCAAATTTCCATTCTCCAACTGGCCCAGGCACCCAGTTATAAAGGGTTTGAATATCGTTTCCGGAAAGGGCACGGTCATATAGTCGAACCTCATCAATATTTCCAGAAAATGTATTGCCTTCGATCACTTCACCTGGAGAGGTTTTTCGAGCCCCAATCATCACTGATGCAGTACCAGTTTGGATTGAACCGCTTTGAGCGATACTTGCTTCTAACTTACCATCTACATAGACTGACTGGGTTGTTCCATCATAAGTCGCTGTCACTAAATGCCAAGCATTATCAGTCACACTGGTTGTACTTGAAACCCAAGCCGGTGAATTAACACCATTTATATAAAATTCAAATTTATTGGCGTTAACCACCCCTATACCCAAATAAAAACTATCATTGTGTTTGGTCACGATATATCGGTTGCTGCCGGAACTCGTTTTTATCCAAGCAGATACTGTAATTTGATTATTTGGCGATACTGACGAGCTATGAGGTATATTGATATAATCATTACTTCCATCGAAAGATCCGGATTTAGCAAATTTGCCACCATCGCCACCAGCAGGTCCAGTGGAGTTAGGACATGCACTGCCATTATTGCCTAATCCTGAAGAATCAAGGACAGATGAAGTCGAACAATCTACAGTCCAGGAGCTCTCATCCATATTCCAATAACCTACTAGCCCATTTGATAAAGCTTCTGGGGAGTTTCCAGCAGATAAGTTACCAGCAGATCCTTGGTTATTCCCTCGGGCATTATAATCTGTCTGTATTTGTGCTGCGGACCGTGCATAGTTGTAGACTTTAAAATCGTCAATAAATCCTTTCCAAAAAAGTGACCCATCAGATCTTGCTCCGATATAAAGGTTGGATATCGTATCTGCTGTAGCATCTGTCCGCGAGGCTTTTAATTTACCGTTTACGTATAGATCCATATGACCATTCGATGAATCAAATGTTGCGGAAATAAAGTACCATTGACCAGCAGTTATTGCTCCGGTATTTAAGCTATAAGTATTTCCAATATAAAAATCATAACCAGCGGAATCGCCGCCTTCCAAAGATGGCGCGGAAGTTGAATTACCTTCCCAGATCATTTTGGTCGCGCTATTTCCGCCTGAACGTATCCAGGTTGAAATAGTAAATGAACTATTGAATGTAGGAGGTCCAACTGAAGCTATCAGTCCATCGTTTGTACCATCGAAGTATAAACATTTAGAGCTGATGCATTGATTATCTGCTTGCCAAGAAGGGCTGGCTGCCGGAAAGAGGGACAATGAAGCCCAGTAAACATCCGTGGCATCAGAGTACAAATAATCGATTTGAACATTCCCTTTGTTGTTATACGAATAACTCCACTTTGCATGAACATCCTGATATGTTCCAGTGTGTAACGTTGTTGGACCAGTCCAACTGCCATTGTATTTTAGATATTTTATATCGTTATCACTACTATCTTGATATAGAACATAAACATTAGTTCCATCAATTGCTAGCGACGGTTCATATCCAGCATTTGAATTAGTAATAGAGGATTGCCAGGTGGTCCAACCATCTCCTGAATTGTGCTTGATTAAGCGAATATAGTTGGTCGTGCCATCAACATACGTTATCCAAGTATTATTGCTGGAATCAACTGCTATAGAAGCAGCTTGTTGTCCGGCCGTCGCATTAATAGTCGCATCCAAATCCCCAGAAGAGGTCAAAGTCGTTGTGTCATTAGTGTTACCAATAAAAGCAAGAACAGTACCACCGCCTTCAATTGTGGTAACGATCTGTGGAATATTATTATTATCGATTAACATACTAACACTAGTTTGAACAGCTGAAAGAGTACTTGAGGTGATTACAGCTTTCCAACTCCCGCTGATTCTGTTGGTATATTTAACATTTACATCACCTGAAGAATTTGTATATTGACCGTAAGCTATGTGGGGAATGCTGTTACTATCAACTGCAATATCGTATAAACTGCAGGTATTTCCAGCTCCAGTACAATTAGATACTGATTCTTCTGAAGAAAAACTATCGTTGGATGTGGTATACAACCGGTATCTGATAGTTCTAGTTCCATTGGCATAGATTAGGTGTAAGTTATCAGAACCATCTATAGCGAGTCCGACTGCCTGTGCAGTCGTACAAGTCACACCAGCAGTTGGTTTTGTCCAAGACGATCCATCAGTTGATTTCCACACTTCGCAGGTCCCAGCTTTATTCAAAAAAGTATAGATAGTCCCATTGGAGCTTCGGACAATTTCCCTCCCTGCGCCTAGCAATGCTCCAAAATTCGAAGCATCATCAATCTTGGTTGCTGTCCCATTTGAAGTCCCAAAATTAGCATCATGATTATTTGGTGATGAGTCTTGAGCAGTCGTTCCTGTCCCCTCATCAAACTTCCAATAGGCAATGGGAGACGGTGCTTTTGTCTCGCTACTCGGTGAACCTGCTGATGGCTCAGTAGTAATAGCCTTTCGAACGTAATAGTCGTAGATAGGATGATCTGTATTACTAAACGCTGCAGTTCTATTCGCCATTAAACCACTTTTCCCAGAAGTCAAAGATGAGTCAGTAACGGTGACCGTTGCCAGCAATGAATTATCGCTATATTGTCTCATTTCACAGGTAATACTAGTTCCTACTATCTTGAGTACTATATTTACATCAATATTGTTTGATGGAGTATAACTAGTGGTAGCATTTGTCACCCTTGTTGAACTGATATACTCATTGAGCTGCATTCCATGAGCATCCGACTTATGATATACCTCACAGGTGTAGTAATCGTTTCCGGTGATTCGATAAGCGATCCCCTGATCCATTCCAGTAGTTCCAGGTCCAGTATTTGTCTTGATGGTGATGGTTACATCATTGGGAGAAAGAGGTTTATGAGTAAATGCTGACCAATCACCAGCACCTGAATTTAAAGTTACATAAGGGGGTGGACCTTGGATATACGACCATGTGCCTAAGGTAGAAGTCCATTTTTGAGCAATTGAGTTGATGGAAAAATCATCATCGGCCACCATTACCATTTTTCGATTACTGATACCTTCAACCTGCGGATTGCCATAATATATATAAAATGTTGATCCTTCAGTAGGAATGGAATTTGCTTTTACCCAAATTTTAGTTGATGAATTGTTACAACTGAATTGAGGGTCAATCCAAATTGGTAACAATTTTCCATTGGAATCCGTAACTCTTAAATCATCACAATCTGACTGCATCTTATTAGCGGATATTAGAGTAGCAGTATCAAGGCTAAAGTAAATTTGGTAGTCTGTTACTGATGAGCTACCTCCCGTAATAGCTACTGATTGTCTATAAGCATAGTTATCATCAAACCAGACAGCCTCCGTTTTCTGGGCGTTGTTTAAGCTAATAATGATTAAAGGGATAGCCACTATTAGCAGTAATAATGCAAAAGCTGTGATAATCCGCCAGCTTTTGGTTCTAAAGAGGTTAAATTGTACTCGTTTTCTTAAGTTCATATTTATGGTTGTGTCTCAATGATCCACCAATCAAAATCAACATTAGAAGTAGCAGTTGATTGCAAGTTAACTCGGAAACTGACGCCGTCGCTTACTTGATCAACTATTAGTGCATTACCATTAGTTGCTGATCGAGGAGTGACAAACACTTTAGCGGAATCACTAATTTGATTGTTATATATAATAATGGATGATTGGCCATTAGTAATAGTTGCTGATCCAATTGTTGGATCCTCAGATGATCCAGCCAAAGCTGTTGCGGGCACAATTAGCTTCTGTAATGTTACAACACCTTCTTGAGTCATAGTAATTGCACCATTGAAGATATCAACAACTTCCGCTAGTGAATTAGATTGTAGATATAAAGTACCTAAACTATTGATGGTGCTACCATTAGTAATAGATAAAGTCCCATCTTGAGTTAAGTCTCCGGCAATTGTGGTGTTAGCTAAATATGTATCTCCAAATGATCTTAATGTTCCTGCAATTGTGGCTTCTAATGTTTCTAATTTTAGAGTTGAAGCTTGTTCTGTGACTACTAAGTTAGCGAACTGAGCTGAGCCAGTTGCTAATAATACGTCCGGAGGAGTTAACTCTAGTTGTTCTAATCTAGTTCGTAAATCAGCGATGTCAGCAGATTTAGAAGCTATCTCAGCTGAGTTTGAAGCAATTAATGCTGAATCAGATGCTTGTTGATCCATTACATTAGCTAACATTGCAGAGTTCGAAGCTGTTGATTGACTAATTTCGATCACTTGGTCAGATAATTCTTGTTGTTGAGTTTCTAATCCAAGTACTTGATCTACCAAATTATCTTGCTCTAATTGGATGTCAGCTAGTAAATTACTGACTTCAGAGATCTCACCAGTCATATTTGCTAACTGAGTATTAAATGTCGTCAAATTAACCAATTGTTCATTTATATCAATATTATTAACTTTCAACTTTGGAACTAATAAGAAACCATCTTGATCAATTGTTAGATTTGCTAAGACATTTGAAGGATCTGCATAACCAACATGGATGTACATGATGACTGATCCAACACCGTTACCATTATATGCTTGTAATGCTCGCCCGACTGTAACTCCAGCTTGCGTGGCTTTCATTGCAACACCTGGAATAGATGATGAGGTTATATAATCTCCAACTTGGATCGAACCATTTTCACTTGAGACTTTTACAGGAACACGACCAGCGAGTGATACAGGTCGAGGATTCTCTCCAGGTGAGAAAATTCCATCTTCACCAAAAACTTGATTTGGATTAGTTGAGATGACTCCAATGATATTTGCTTGATACTGACCTGTGGATTTAGAAACGTAGGATTTAGTAGTATATTTTCCTTCATGAGGATCCAACACTGCGACTGCCTCTCCGGTCATAACTACCAAATCTCCAGCTTCCACACTAGCATCTGAAGTTCCGTAATTTTCTGCTAAATCTGTAGCGGATCCATTACAGTCGGTAATTGGTGAGTCACCAGAATTATCCCAACATAATGCAGTTGTATTTGCAGTAGTTGGTGCTCCACCCATATAAATCATATAGTTGTTATCTGCACCTGACTGAGCAGCTACATACAAACCGTATTTAGT
>CAZZEB010000035.1:0-8580 GCA_964652495.1 uncultured Gammaproteobacteria bacterium | reverse complement strand
GCAAATCATTACCAATGGTATTAAACGGTTTAGGTATTGCTGTTATCTCAACACCAAAAGGGGTAATGACAGATCATCAAGCACGTAAATTAGGCCTTGGGGGAGAGGTCATGGCTTTAGTTTGGTAAAGGAATAATCATATGAGTCGCGTAGGAAATGCAATTATCGAAATACCTGCTGGAGTTGAGATCAATCGATCAGATCGATCAATTGAAGTTAAAGGTCCAAAAGGAGTTCTCAATTTTGAAGTTAGCGCTGATATTGAAGTGGTAGTTGATGGCGATAAGATGACAGTTAGTCGCCAAAAGAATGATGGGGAAACTCGTTCTCTCCATGGTTTAACTAGAGCGATCTTGAACAATATGGTAGTTGGAGTAACTAAAGGTTGGGTTAAGAATTTAGAGATGATTGGTGTTGGATATCGGGCTCAAGGTGGTGGTGAACAATTAACATTGAGTGTTGGTTATTCACATCCAGTTGTGATTAAGGCTCCAGAAGGAATTGCATTAGCGGTTACAGAAAACACTAAATTAAGTGTTTCTGGAATTGATCGACAATTAGTTGGTCAAGTTGCAGCTAATATCCGAAGTGTTCGACCACCAGAACCTTACAAAGGTAAAGGTATTCGATATACAGGAGAATATGTTCGACGAAAGGCAGGAAAAGCTGGTAAGGGCGCAGCAAAATAAAAATATATGAAAAGTTTAACTAGACAACATAAACATCGACGAGTTCGAAAAACTGTAGTAGGGAAAGTAGATCGTCCTAGACTTGCTGTTTTTCGTTCAAGCCAACATATTTATGCTCAAGTTATTGATGATCAAAAAGGTCTAACTTTAGTTGCCGAATCTGACAATAATTTGAAAGGTACAAAGACTGAACGAGCTAAACAAGTTGGTGAAAGTATTGCTAAGAAAGCAATTGCAAAAAAGATAAAATTAGTTGTTTTTGATCGAGGTGGTTTCCTCTATCAAGGACGAGTTGCCGCATTAGCTGAAGGTGCACGACAAGGAGGCTTAGAGTTCTAAGCAATAATATGGAACACAATAATAATAATCGAGGACCACGACGAGAACGACCAGAGAGACCAGTTTCAGATATGTTTGAGCGGGTGATTCAGGTTAATCGAGTTTCAAAGAAAACTAAAGGTGGAGATAAGAGATCTTTATCTGTAATTGTAGTTGTTGGTGATCGACAAGGAAGAGTCGGTGTTGGATTAGGTAAAGCAGCAGATGTTCAATCAGCTGTAGCAAAAGCTACTACTAAAGCAAAAAGACAATTGATTACTATTCCATTAAAGGACAATCGAACAATTGCTCACGAAGTTTATGTTAAACAAGGTGCAGCTAAAATCTTGATTAAGCCAGCTCCATCTGGAACTGGAGTTATTGCTGGAGGTGCGGTTCGAGTTATCGCTGAAGCTGCAGGTGTTAAAGATGTTGTAGCTAAGATCTTAGGCACAAAGAATAAAGCTTCAAATGTTCACGCTGCATTAGAAGGTTTTAGTCGGTTAAAACCAGCACGAGTAGTTGAGGAAAAAATTAAAGCAGAAACAGAAAAGGCTGTTGAGATTGCAGAGGAGAAGAAGCCAGCGAAAGCTAAGGCTAAGAAATAAATATGAAACTAAATAATTTAAACAAAGTTATGGCAAAATCTAACAAGCGCCTTGGTAGAGGTCTTGGTTCTGGTAAAGGAAAAACCGCTGGTCGAGGTCAAAAAGGACAAAAAGCTCGAGGTAAAGTTCCTGCAGGTTTTAGTGGTGGTGGTTTGCCATTATTTAAAAAAATACCATTACTTCGAGGATGGGGTAATCGAAAAATAACAGCTAAGCCAGTTGTTATTAATTTAGGTCAAATTGGTGCAGTAATGAAAACTGGTGAAGTAAATATTGAGAGCCTAGTAACAAATGGTTTAGTAACACCACATGACATCTTAGATCGAGAGATCAAAATATTAGGTGATGGTGAATTTAGTAGCAAATTAACTTTCAAAGGTTTACGAGTTTCAAAGCAAGCACAACAGAAAATTGAGCAAGCTGGAGGACAAGTTGAATAATATTATTCAACCATTCATAAACGCATTCAAAATCCCATCCTTAAGAAAAAAACTACTAATTACACTACTGATAGTACTTATCTATCGGATTGCTGCACATATTCCAGTCGGTGGTGTTAATTTAGATGGAATTAAAAGTCTGTTTGAACAAAATCAGTTATTAGGATTATTAGATATTTTTTCTGGTGGAACTTTAGCGAATTTTTCAGTGATTGCTTTGGGTTTGAATCCGTATATTAATGCTTCAATTATTATGCAGTTGCTGACAGTGGTATTTCCTTCTCTGGAAGCGATTCAAAAAGATGGTGAGCAGGGACGGCAAAAAATCAATCAATATACCAGATTATTAGCGATTCCACTCGCAGTATTACAGGCTATTGCCATGTTTACTTTGTTACGAAATCAGGGGTTAATTTTATCAGTAGGAGTAATGGAGATTTTGACTATTGTGATTACTTTAACTGCAGGAACTATTTTTATGATGTGGTTGGGGGAGTTGATTAGTGAATATGGTATAGGAAATGGAATTTCGGTTCTTATCTTTGCAGGTATAGTGGCTCGCGCGCCAATTGTGCTGTTCCAAACAGTGTCAATTATTGATCAGCAACAATTAATCAATGTTTTGATCTTAGGAGCAATGGCTTTGGGTATTGTGGCGGCTATTGTTTTTGTAAACGAGGGTCGTCGTCAAATAATGGTTCAATATGCTCGAAGATATACTGGTAATCGAACTGCAGCGGGGAACTTTACCTATTTGCCATTGCGAGTTAATCAAGCTGGAGTTATTCCAATTATTTTTGCAGTTTCCTTGGTTTTATTGCCTACTTTGATTGGTCAGTATTTAGTTCAGGTTGATCAGCCAAACCTAGCTTTAACTGGACGATGGTTGTTAGAACATTTCCAATCTCATTCAATTGCTTATAATTTGGTCTACTTTTTCTTGGTAGTTGGGTTCACTTATTTCTATACTGCAGTCGTATTTAATCCAACTAAGATTGCTGATGAGATCAAGAAAAATGGTGGTTTTATTCCAGGTATTCGGCCAGGTGTGCAGACAGCCGGATTCTTAAACTATATTTTACTTAGAATCACTTTGGCTGGGGGTATTTTCTTAGGATTATTGGCTATTTTGCCATCAATAGTTGGTAATTTGACTGGATTAACTTCGTTAGTTATTGGTGGAACAAGTATTTTGATCGTGGTGTCAGTAATTTTAGATACTGCTAAACAATTTGAAAGTCAGTTAATTGAGCAAAACTACGAAGGGTTTTTGAAGCGTTAGTATGGCATCAACACAAGAGTTAATCTTTGTTACCGGAAATAAGAATAAATTAACAGAAGCCTCAGAAATTTTAAAAAACTACAAAGTAATATCACAAGAAATTGATTTAGCGGAAATTCAATCTGATAATGTCGAAGAAATAGTAATAAATAAAGCCAAAGAAGCATATAAAATAATTTGCAAACCACTTTTTGTTGATGATGTTAGTTTTGAGATTAATGCTTTAAATGGATTCCCCGGTCCATTAGTGAAATTTTTACTAGCTAAAATTGGTCCGGCGGGAATAGCTGATTTAATTGCGCATCAGGAAGATAAAAGTGCTTTTGCAGTGGCAACAATTGGTTATTATGATGGTCAGCAGGTTCATGTTTTTCAAGGAAGAGTTAAAGGATCAATTGTTATGCCTCGTGGTGAGGGGTGGGGATTTGATCCAATTTTTCAACCTGAAGGAGCAACTCAAACATGGGGTGAAATGGGGATGATCGAGAAGAATAAAGATTCTCACCGTCGGCGAGCTTTAGATAGTTTTGAAAGTTTTTTAGGAGTAAATAAATAATGCGAATTTTAATTACTGGTCCACAAGGTAGTGGTAAAACAACTCAAGCTAATTTGATTCATGAAAGATTGGGTTTTCAGATGATTAAAGCTGGTGAGTTATTAAGGGCATATGCTGCCGAACCGACAGATGAGGGGAGGAAATTTAAGGCGATGTTAGACAAAGGGGAATTAGTCGATGATCATTTATTGGCTGATTTGATTAAAAGAGAGTTAGCGAAGTTTGGTAAGGATCAAAAATTAGTAATTGATGGTTATCCGAGAAGACGATCGCAAATAGATACATTTGACCCTAAATATGACAAGGTATTTTTACTGCGGTTAAATGACAAAGAAGGTGTGGAACGATTAATAGCACGACATCGGGCTGATGATACACCAGACATCATAAAACGAAGATTAGAGCTCTATCACCAAGAAACAGAACCGATGCTAGATTATTACCGCCAACTGGGTATTTTAGAAGTAATTGACGCCTCTGATGATATAGAGCATGTTTATGCTAAAATTGCAGATAACTTAAATGGCTAAAAAGATTTATATACCAACAGCTGATGAATTAGATCTAATGCGACAAAGCGGTCGTATAAGTGCCCAAGCGTTAAAACTGGCGATAGAGTCTGTACATGAAGGTCAGACTTTAGAAGAGATCGATAAATTAGTCGAGAATAAAATCAAAGAGTTAGGTGGTGGGTCTTCTTTTAAAACAGTTCCAGGTTATAACTGGACTTGTTGTTTGACTGTTAATCACGAGGTTGTTCATGGAATTCCCAGACCGATAATTTTAAAGGCTGGAGATGTTTTAAGTATTGATATGGGAACTGTTTATCAAGGATGGCATACTGATACCGCCTGGTCAGTGATTGTCCCTGGATCAACAGAGGATTTATCTAAAAAAGAAAGATTTTTAAAGATCGGGGAGAAATCGCTATGGGCGGCAATTGATCAAGCTAAGGCTGGTAATCGAATCGGTGATATTTCAGCGGCTATGCAGGGAGTTATTGAAACAGAGGGGGGATATAAAGTGGTTCGTTCTTTGGTCGGACATGGTGTGGGTCGGCAATTACATGATGATCCTGAGATTCCAGGGTTTGGTTTTAAAGGAACTGGGGAGGTTTTGGTGGAAGGGATGACAATTGCGATTGAGGCGATCTATACAGAATCGACTCAAGAGGTGGTTTTAGACGATGATGGTTGGACATTAGTTTCAGATGATGGGAGTTTGGGTGGAATGTTTGAAATGAGTGTAATCGTATGTAAAGATGGGGCGGAAGTTCTAACAGATTGGCGCCATATTAGCTAAATTTAGCTGTAAATTAATATTATTTCAGTAGTTGAGGCTACTGTTGATTATTTAGCTTCGCTTATGCTACAATTAGCCACAGCGCTTATATGTAAGCGGTGTTTTTATTTGACTTAATTGTCAAACAGGACAGAAAAAGATATTGATGGCCGAAACAATCGAAATCGAAGGTATTATTAAAGAGGTATTACCAAATACTTTATTTCGAGTTGAAATTACTAGGTCAATTGATATTCCAGAATTAGTTGGTAGGGTGATTTTATGTCACATATCTGGTAAGATGCGACGCAACTTTATAAAGTTGCTCTCAGGTGATCGAGTAAAGGCTGAGATGAGTCCTAAGTATGATTTGGACAAAGCTCGAATTACTTATCGACTAAAATAAAACGATTATGAAAGTACAAGCAAGTGTTAAAACCAGATGTCAGTTTTGTAAGTTTGTGCGCCGAGAAGGCGTATTGTTTGTGATTTGTTCTCGCGATCCTAAGCACAAACAAAGACAAGGTTAATGAAAGGAAAAAATATTTGAGAATTAATTAATTTGTGAATTAGAAATAAATACTGAATCTAATTAACAAATTAACGAATTAACTAATTAAAGAAAATTATGGCACGTATTGGTGGAGCAGATTTACCTGATAATAAAAGAGCTGACATAGGTTTGACCTATATTTTTGGAATTGGTCGAAGTAATGTGGCTGGTTTATTAGCAGAAGCAAAGATTGATCCAGCTAAAAGAATTAAGGATTTTTCTGAAGAAGATGTGAATCGAGTTCAAAAAGCTTTAGAGAAATATTTGGTTGAAGGAGATTTACAACGAGAAGTTGCTCAGAATATTCGACGGTTGGAAGATATTGGTACTTATCGAGGTCTTCGACATCGAAAAGGTATGCCAAGTCGAGGCCAAAGAACACGTTCTAATTCTCGAACTCGAAAAGGTAAGAGAAAGACAGTTGGTACAGTAAAAAAGGAGACTAAGTAGTATGTAGAAGATTGTGTGTGGTCTTAACCCCACATGCTACGAGCTACTAGCTATAACCAAAAATATGGCAACTAAAAAAGAAGTTAAAAATAATAATAAAAATAAGCCTGTTAAAAAGACAGTTGCTAAGAGTTTTACCTCTGGACGGGTTTATGTGACTGCAACATTTAATAACACATTAGTTACTTTAACTGATAATACTGGCAATGCTTTAGCTTGGAGTTCATCAGGTGCGGTTGGTTTTAAAGGGGCTCGAAAAGCTACCCCATTCGCAGCTATTTCAGCTGTTGATACTGTAGCTCAAAAAGCTAAAGGTTATGGTATGACTGTTTGTGAAGTTTATATTAAAGGTCCTGGTCCAGGTAGAGATGCATCAATTAGGGCTTTACGGAATGCTGGTTTAAATATTAGTATGATTGCTGATGTTACTCCTGTACCACACAATGGTCCAAGAGCTAAGAAGAGGAGACGAGTATAATGGCACGATACAATGGTCCAAAACGACGATTATCACGACGAGAGGGTGTAGCACTCTTTCCTAAAGATGTCGCTATTGCTGAACGAAAAGGTTTAACACCTCCAGGTATGCGAGGTACTAAATTACGCCGACGAAATTCTGAATACGGTACACAGTTACGAGAAAAGCAAAAATTACGCCGAATGTTTGGAATGACTGAACGACAATTCCGAAATACTTTTGATCGTGCTGCAAAGACAAAAGGATCAACAGGTGTGACCTTTTTACAGCTATTAGAATCACGGTTAGATAATATTGTATTTCGATTAGGATTTGCAAAAACACGCCCAGAAGCACGTCAAATCGTAGGTCACAGACACATCACTGTAGATGGTAAAATAGTTAATATTCCATCGTTTTCAGTGAAGGTAAATTCAGTAGTTGCAATTTCTGCTAAATTCGTGGATAATACACAAGTTAAAAAGAATTTGGATGATTCCGATTCATCTTTACCTGAGTGGGTAGAACGAAAAGCTACTGTAGGTAAAGTTTTACGTGTACCAACTCGAGAAGAGATGGAACAGTCAGTTAATGAGCGACTAATTGTAGAGTTTTATAGTCGCTAATTTTTTGGCTTGATTGCTTGTTAGGTAAAGTTATAAAATAAACAAATATGCACAAATTTAAATTAGTAGTTGAAAAAGATAATGGTAGCCAAGCTCTTATCGCGGTTGAACCGTTAGAGAAGGGATATGGTCATACTTTAGGAAATAGCTTACGACGAACAATGTTAAATTCATTGGGCGGAGCTGCAGTTGTATCTGTAAAGATCGCTGGAGTTGATCACCAATTCTCAACAATGACTGGTGTGATGGAAGATGTTATCCAAGTAATCTTAAACTTAAAGAAAGTTCGAGTTAAAGTTTATAGCGATACTCCAGGAAAAACTAAAACAGTTAAAATGTCTTTATCTAAATCAGGTAAAGGTCCAATTACTGCATCAGATATCGATACTCAAGGAAATGGTGAAATTGTTAATGGCGATCAACATATCGCAACAATCACAGATGACAAAGCTAAATTACAAATCGAATTAACAGTCGAAACTGGTTCTGGATACGTCCCTTCTGAAGAGCGAAAATCATCAGAAATCGGTGCGATCTCAGTAGATGCAATTTTCTCTCCAGTATTATCAGTAAATTATACTGTTGAACAAACACGGGTTGGTCGAGAAACTAATTTTGAAAAATTAAACTTAGATGTAGTAACAGATGGAACTATGTCTCCATTAGAAGCAGTTAATCAATCAGCTCAAATTTTAGCTGGATACTTTAAACAAGTTTATGATCCAAGCTTCGATGAAGAAGTTGATCAAGTAGCAACAACTTCATTTGTTTCAAATGATTATTAAAAGCTTCAGTTGAAGAATTAGATTTACCAGTTCGAATCAGCAATGCTTTGAAAGCAATCGAAATCGATACTATAGAAAAGTTAATCAATGTTCCACGAGTCCAATTAATCAAAGCTAAGAACTTAGGTGCTAAGTCTTTGAGTCTAATTTCTGAGAAGTTGTCAGAGAGGGGGCTGGCTTTAAGTGAGGCATAAAGTATATGGCAGACACCTGGGGCGGACTAAAAATCAAAGAACAGCCTTATTTAAAAGTCTAGTTCGCTCACTATTCATAGCAGAGTCAATTGAAACGACCGAAGCTAAAGCTAAATCCATCAAAGGATTAGTCGATTCTCTAATTACTCAAGCTAAATCAGCAAACACTCGAAGACTAATTAGTCAGTTTATTTCAAATCCTAAAATTGAAGATAAGTTAGTTAAAGATTTGGTACCTCGAATGAAAGGTCGAATTTCTGGCTATACTTCAGTTGTTAAATTAGGACGACGATTAGGTGATGGTGCAATGATGGTTAAAGTTAGCTTATTAACTGATAGCG
>CAZZEB010000034.1:0-8687 GCA_964652495.1 uncultured Gammaproteobacteria bacterium | reverse complement strand
GATTTAGTTCTGCCAGATATTAGTTATTTGAAAGATAAGAAGCATAAAATTCGAGGAATTGTGGTTTCGCATGGTCATGATGATCATATTGGTGGATTACCTTATTTGTGGCCTGAATTGAATGCTCCGATCTATACTCAAAAATTAACTGCTGGTTTTATTAGATCTAAATTTACTGAGTTTGAGTTGCCAAAAGATCAGATCCACGCAGTAGATATTGATGATCATATTGAGTTAGGGGTATTTAAGATTAGTTTTTATGGAATTACTCACTCTGTACCAGATACCACCGGCATTATTATTAAAACACCAATTGGAAATATTGTGCATCAGGCAGATTTCAAAATTGATTGGACTCCAGTCATTGGTAAAAGTCCGGATTTGGGTAAATTAGCAGCAGTTGGAGATGAAGGCATCGTCTTTATGACAATCGATTGTTTGCGAGTCGAGAAGCAAGGCTATACCTTATCTGAGAAAACGATTGAACCAACCTTTGCTGAAGTTGAGGCTAAAACTTCGGGTAAAGTATTGATTACAACTACTTCTTCAAATATTTCTCGCATTCAACAAGCCATCAATGTAGCAGTCAGAAGTGGTCGAAAATTAGTTTTAGCTGGGCGGTCGATGGATAATAATTTTCAAGTTGGTCGAGATTTAGGCTATTTAGATGTGCCAGCAGGTTTAGTAATTCCCCAAGATGAAGTAAAGAGATTTCCGGATGAAAAATTGATGATTATTATTGCTGGTAGCCAAGGTCAACCGGGATCGGCTTTATCTCGAGTTGCGAACCATGATCATAAATTTATTCGAATTTCGGATAAGGATTCAGTTGTTTTTAGTGCTGATCCAATTCCAGGTAGCGAGATTGATCAGGGTAATTTAATTGATAAGTTAACTCGAATTGGCTGTACAGTTTATGCTTCAGCCTTTGAATCTGATCTTCATGTTTCGGGTCATGCCTCTCAAGAAGAGGTGAAATTGATGCTGGGATTGGCTAAACCGAAGTTTGTTTTACCAATTGGTGGCTCTTATCGACATATCAAAGCTTTTAGTAATGTAGCTGTGTCATTAGGGATGAAACAGGATCATGTTGTGGTAATTGATGATGGTGAAGCAATTGAAATTGGTCGAGATTTTGTCAGAAAAGCTGGTAGATTAGAATTGCAAAATGTTTATGTTGATGGTTTAGGAGTAGGTGATGTTGGTAATATCGTACTACGAGATCGTCAAGTTATGAGTGAAGAGGGTGTTGTGGTAGTAGTTCTTCCATTGGATCGGCAACGAAGGTTAATGGGCGATCCCGAGATCATTTCTCGAGGTTTCGTTTTTGAAAAGGAATCAGGTGGTTTGTTAGATGCTGGTTTAGAGGTGGTTAAAAGTGTGATGAGAGATTACCAAAAACGGGATAATCAGTCGTGGGATTGGAAATATTTAAGAACCCAAATCGAGAATAATTTACAGAAATTTTTCTACCAAGAAACAAATCGTCGGCCAATGATTCTGCCGATTGTGGTGGATTTGTAATTATATAATAGCTAGAGCTATAACTTTTTTATTATCAACTTACATTAAAAAATTAATTATCCGATTCATCTCCACAAAATCTGCATATAAATATTCTCATTTCACGATAGCGACTGTTGATAGAATTACAATTAAGACAATCATAAATATTAGCTCGGGATCTTGTAGGTGGCTTAAGGATATCGGGCATCGTGATAGGTTGGGATGGTTTTAGATGATCAATTGTTTCTAATTGATTGATAAAAGAGATAAATGGGTTAAATTTAGCCTCCATAGTTTGTGCCCCCAATACAATTTAAATTTAAACATTCAGTACCTTCGCGGTTTGGTCTTAAACGGTAAGAGATAGTTTGGCACCAAGAGCAACGTAATAGCTCAGAGGTATAATTAGATATTTTTGGAAATTGTTTTTTTGGAAGCTGATCGACTGACGAAAGTTGATTAATAAAATCTTTAACAATATCTCGTTCCATATTAAGTCAGATTTTACCATAATTTAAATTGCGTTACTGGGCACAATATCTGGTATACTAATTTAGCACTAAGTAGGAATAGTTAGCCCCATAGTTGTGTTATAATATATAAGTAAAATGGCTCGTCGTAAATCTGCCTATAAACTGCCAAAATTTTCTCTTAAGCCTAAAGCGGTGATTAGCGTTGGCGTACTCGTTTCCTGTATTTTAGCTTTGCTTTCTTTGGCTTCATTGTTTACTACCGATTATCGATTAGGAATTATTCGTAACTCTTTATACCAAACAATTGGTTGGACATTTGTTTTTAGTCCGTTGTTATTTATTTTAATTGCGATTGTTTTAATGGGTAAAAAGTGGCGAATTGCTCAATTAAATGTTTTGGTTGGATTTATTACGGTAATGATTGCGGTGATGGCACTATCTGCCGGTGCGGACAACGCGATTGGTGGAGAAGCTGGTCGATTTATCTGGCGTGAACTAAGTAGTTTAATGTCAGGTTTATTAGCTGGTTTGACTTTAATTATCGTCTTAGCAATTGGGTTAGTAGTGATGTTATCTCTTTCTATTACAGAGCTATTTGGTGCGGCTGCCAAGATGGGTGAAGGAGTTTCTAAATTGCCAAAGCCAAAGTTTGGTAGTGATAAACCAATGGCAATTCATTTAGATCAAGGTCCAATTAAAATCTCGGGAGTTGATGATAAGGCTATGCCAAAACTTAATTTAGATAAGAGAATGGAACAGAAGAAGGAGTCAGTTTTGCCAGAAACATTAATAACCTCTGTTGCTGGTCAAGCTCGAGTTTGGAAGTATCCAGCATTATCAATTTTATCTGATAAATCCGGAGCTCCAGCTGATCGTGGTGATGTTAAGAAAAATGCTCAAAAGATTGAGGGAACGTTGGATTCATTTGGTATTCAAGCTCGGGTAGCTGAAGTTAATGGCGGTCCAGCTGTTACTCAGTATGCTTTAGAGTTGTCATCAGGAACGAAAATTCAGAAAATCGCTAATCTACAGAATGATATCGCTTTGTCTTTGGCAACTAGAACTGGAACTGTTCGTATTGAAGCTCCGATCCCAGGTAAATCTTTAGTGGGTATTGAGGTGCCAAATCAAACTCTAGAAGTTGTGACTTTGAAATCAATTATGGCTTCAAGTGAGATGGCTAAACACAAGTCTAAGTTGGCTGTGTGTTTAGGTAAAGATACAGGTTCTCGTCCAGTGATTGTCGATATAGATAAAATGCCGCACTGTTTAGTCGCTGGAACAACTGGTTCAGGTAAATCCGTGATGATGCACTCAATGATCTCTTCGTTATTGTTCAGAAATTCACCTGACGAATTAAAGCTAATTTTGATTGATCCTAAACGAGTTGAAATGTCGAATTATAATAATATTCCTCATTTGTTAGCACCAGTTATTGTTGATCCAGAGAAGATTTTGTCAGCCTTAAAGTGGGCATGTAAAGAGATGGATAATCGTTACAAGCTTTTCCAATCAGTTGGTGTTCGAAATATACAAGGTTATAACGAGATGTCGGGTTTTCAATCATTACCAAATATCGTTATTTTTATTGATGAGTTAGCAGATTTAATGATGTTTGCTCCAGTAGAAGTTGAAGATGCGATTACCCGTTTAGCTCAGTTAGCTCGAGCAACCGGTATTCATTTGGTGGTAGCAACACAACGACCATCTGTGGATGTTATTACTGGTTTGATGAAAGCTAATATCCCTTCAAGAATTGCTTTTAATGTAGCTTCGATGATTGATTCTCGGGTTATTATCGATAGTCAGGGAGCTGAAAAGTTGTTAGGACGGGGAGACATGTTGTTTATGCCACCAGATGCATCAAAACCAATGCGGGTACAGGGTGTATATATTCAAGATGCTGAGATCAATGGTTTAGTTAAATATTTACGTGAAGTTGGTATTGCCCCACAATACGCAGCTGAGGTGACTGAGATGCCAGTTGGTAAAATTACCAAAGGACGAGGTGCTGATTCGGGTGGTGATATTGGCGATCGAGATGAGTTGTTTGAAGATGCTGTCAGGGCGATTGCTGGTTCTGATCAAGCATCAGCAACATTTTTACAAAGAAAATTACGGGTTGGTTATGCACGGGCAGCTAGAATTTTAGATGAACTGAATGAAGCAGGATTAGTCGGGCCTGGACAAGGTTCCAAACCACGGGAAGTTCAAATGCATAATTTAAATGCATATCTTCAGGGTGGAAGTGGTAGTGAAGCGGGAGCTGCTGCTGATCAACAGAATAATTATTAACTTTTTCGGCCTAATAATCTTTGACGCCAGCTAATAGCTTCAGTTGCAGGTACCGCGATTGATTGATGCTTTGTAGTATCAATTAATGGATAAATTAATTTTAGAATCTCTTCAGTTAATTCAGCTCCTGCCGCTGGATTGGCGCGATCTAAATAAGCGGTAATTATTGATAAACCCTCAGGTTCTAATTGAGGGTAACGGCCTAGGACGGCTTTGATGCCGATAGTCCGATCATAAATCTCTTTATTAACCAAACCGCTAATGGTAAAGGAAGCAACTGGGCGGATTTCAGTTCCCCCAACGTGTTGCCGGCCATTGTATGGATAATTTACAGCTAGATCGACTCGAAGTTTTGTGTCTGGATGCCAAGTTGGATCTACAAATCTTGATTGAATGTTACTGCCAGAGCTGATTGAAGGCAATGGAGTGTGGCTATTATTAGGGACATAGCTGACTGAATACCTAACTAGTCGATCTGGATTAGCAGTTGGATCCATTGGTTTAAGTTGTTCTTGTAAGGAATTAATGGTAACAATTGGTTTTAAGTTCGTTCGAGTTTCAATGAAACCTTTATTAAAAGCTCCAAACTCAGCAGCAATTGCCTGAAGAGCTTCCATGGTTTGTTGATAAGCGAAATTTTCAGCATTAAGTAATTCAGCTGAATAATCTTCAACTGTTACAATTTGTTGCGGTAATCTGGCATATTCTCCAATTTTCATCTGTCAGGCGTATTATACTCCTTTCGACAGTTATAAGCTAATTTACTAGAGGCTTTGGTACAAATGGGATCTCAGCTGCTTGTTCTTCGGCTAATTTTTTATCTTGCTCATTTTCAGCTTGAGTAATGGCTTTTGAGATATAGTCATCGATTGGCTGCATAGCGGTTTTAAAGCGACGTTCTTCAGCTTCTCGACGGAGTCTCTCAAAATGATTCTCAACTGCAGTTTTAAATTTACGAAAAGTAGGCTCATGTAAGTAGAGATAAGAGAGGATTGCTTGGTCAGCGTGACCACTTTTTAGATGATTCACATTGGTAAATAACAAAACATAAAGATTTTGGTTGGTATGTGGGTTCACGCTATGTGAAATTTCAGCGTCATAATGACCTAAGTTGATTCTATAGTGATCTTGCATACTAGAGTTATGCTTTTTAGAATCAGTGTGAGTGACGGTAGCTTTATCCCATTTGAGAAGATTGATTAAGTTATCAATATATTTCTCAGCTTTGGCGGGATCGCCAACAGGGGGTAAATTTGAGTTGGTTAAATCAGCAGAATCGGGCATGGCCTAATGATATCAATTTTAAATTGTCAGTCAATTGGGTATAAACAGATCATAATGGATGGGTTGCTTGTGAGTTGAGCCAACTTCAGCTAAAATTGGCACATGAAATCAGTTGGTCAATTTTTAAGAGAAACTCGGGAAAGTCAGTTTTATACGTTAGAGGATGTTGAGAAACATACTAAGATCCGCAAAGAGCTAATTCAGGCTTTAGAAGAAAATAATTATGATCGGTTACCACCAGCAACATTTATTCAGGGATTTATCAAAAATTATGGGAAGTTTCTTGGTTTGAATACTGAGAAGTTATTAGCTTTGTTTAGGCGCGATTATGAGGCTAGAAAACATCCTCCTGTGGTGATGAAAAGTTTCGCTAATCCGATTGATAAAAAACGTTTCAGAGTAACTCCATCTAAAGTTTTATCTGTAGTAGTTATGGCCATTATTTTAAGTTTTTTTGGTTATTTATGGTTTGAATATCGACAATATGTTGGTGCCCCACAGTTGGTAGTAGTGAGTCCTGTTGATCAGCAGTCAGTAGATATTCCTCAGGTAATGGTGGAAGGTAAAACTGATCCAGAGGTTAAAGTTGCAGTTAATAACCAAGAGATAGGGGTAGATAATCAAGGTAATTTTAAAGAAGAGGTTAAGTTGTCCGAATCTAATAATTTATTGGTGATTATTGCGACTAGTAAATTTGGTCAGACTTCGAAGGTGGAGAAGACAGTTTTTGTGAAGAAATAGGTAGAGAAGTCGGCAGCTGGCAGCTATTAGCGAGAAGCTATTATATAAAACCGTCATTGCGAGAAGTCTTCGACGAAGCAATCTAATTAATGAATAGAATGTACTTGTAATCCCGCGTTACTCACTACTATAAGTTCATTAATCGAGAATCTGGTATAATATACTTATGACTCCATTGGAATGGGCAACATTTGTATTAGTTTTAATGTTGATTATATTACTCATCGCTTTGGGGGTAATGATGGTGGTGTTAGCAATTAAAGCTCGACAAGTTGGTCAAAAAGTTGATCGGATATTAGAAAACGTTGAAGAAACTACCAGCAATATTAAAGCTCCAGTTAAATTAATCAGTTCTGGCTTGTTAGGTTTAATAGTTAAAAATACTATTAGTAAAGTTGCTAAGAAGATTATTAATAAACGTTAAATTCTTAAAAGATAACCAACTCCAACTCCAATTAAGGCGGCCAGACCGCCAATTATCAGCATTTCGAGAGCACTCTTAGTAGCCGAGATTTTGACAAATTTTCCTTTGGCATAGCCGAGGATAAATAAGGAAACAAAAGCAGCAGTTAAAGAACATGGAATGGCGATAGCCAAAGGTAGCATTAAAAATGGTAAAGTGGGGATTAATCCACCAAAACAATAAGCGATAAACATGATCATGCTGCCTACAATCAGATTATCGGTATGTGGGTGGTCTGTTCGTCTTTCGAGTTCGTGAACTGCTCTTTCAGATAAATATTGTCCTGCTCCCATCGATAGAGCTTCAACTGAGATATAAACAAAACTAGCCAGTAAGATGATATCTCGATTTTGAGATCCCGCTGCCACACCAATAACTGCACCTGTAGTCGAAACCAAGGCGTCTTCTAGTCCGAACATTAAGGACCGGAGGTAATCAGGATGGAGCTTCATATATTTAGTATATACAAAGTAGTAATTGGTTGTCTTGTTGTGATAATTTGAATAAATGTGGCAAGATTACGTTTTCTTTATAGTTCAATTAATTTTAGCCTTGGCTTTGTTGCCTAGTATATATAGTAAAGAAAAACCTCATTTCAAAACCTCGGTTTTGATGGCGGTTTGTTTATTTATCATTACTGTGACTAACATTACCCTTAATTTGTGGTTAGGCGCAGTAGGTACTTTTGCAAATGTGGTAATGTGGATGATTTTAGCTTATCAAAAACTTCATAAAAAACAGCACTAGATTGACAGTTTGATTATAACTGGATAGACTAACGCCATGTTAACTAAGACAGAATTAGATCAAATTAAGAAATTATTAGAAGGTTCCTCGAAAAAGTTAAAAAAAGAGTTAGAAACTCAAGAGCTTAATCGTGAAGTTGAATTTGTGGAAATTGTAGAACGTTTAGAGCGGTTAGAAACAGCGATAGAGCAATTAGTTGATGCTTTAGCAAACAAGAAGCAAATTGGTGATTTTATTAATTCTCATGAGGTCCGACATTAAATAGCAGTCGCATATAAGCGGCGAATACCTGCACCAGCTGATTCTTCCTTAGTGATTTTGAACTGTCCTAATTGGCCAGTGTGATCGACATGAGGTCCACCGCAAAACTCTTTAGACCAAGCGGATTCTAAATCATGACCAATATAATAAACTCTGACTGTGTCACCATATTTTTCACCAAAGGCATGAAGTGCATTGGAATTCAGTGCTTGATCTTTAGGTAAGTCGACATAAGTCATGGGAAGATCTTCGGTAATTTTTTGATTAACTATTTCTTCAATTTGTTGAATTTCCGTTTCTGTTAATTTTTGGGGATGATTAAAATCGAATCTTAATTTATCGGCAGAGACATAGCTCCCTCGTTGAACAATATGATCTCCTAAGACTTGATGAAGCGCTTGGTTCATTAAATGAGTGGCAGTATGATGTTTTTTGGTGTCATCAGAGTGATCTTGAAGTCCGCCTTTAAACATACCTTTTGCCGAAGTTTGGCTGAGAGAACGATGTTTTTCAAACTCAGCATAAAATTGTTGTTGATCGATAGTTTGGCCCTTATCACGGAAAAGTTCTTCGGTTAGTTCTAATGGAAAACCGTAAGTTTGATATAGATCAAAGGCTTTTTTACCATCAATCTCATCAAGTTTAGCGACTTCTTTTAGCCCTTGTTTTAAAGTTTTCTGGAATTTTAAAGCCCTCAAAGGTGAAATCAATATCATCTGTAAGCCAATCTCCATCAGCATCGAAAGCGGCGATAGTAGAAGAATTAATATTTAAAGTAGCTACTTATGGGATTGTCGCAGATCTCTTTCAGGTCATCCCTGCTTTAACCCAAGCCTTCAAAACTGCCCTGCGTAAATAGTATAATTCTCATATCTTAGCGTTATTTTGCAATAGAATATATTCTATTGCTTTTTTTT